>NZ_JANLOG010000072.1:0-56299 GCF_025466205.1 Pseudomonas sp. 13B_3.2_Bac1 | reverse complement strand
CGCAGGCACATACACGGGGGGCATCAGCTCGATTGCGCAGTGTCATCATCCGGCAGCGCATCCAGCGGATCTTCCTGCCCCGGCAACTCGGTAATCACACTGAAATCCGTGACCTTGACCGCACCCAGTCCATAAACGGCTCATACATTGTCGGAAACCGGTTTGATACTGCAGTTAATTCTTTTGATTTTCAGACTCTTTATTTCGAATTCAGCTAATAACCTGTCAGTTATGACAGTAGTAGCCGGGTTGTTTGAGGCATAGCTTTACAGGCGCAGGCAACCGCCTTCAAACCACTCGGAGCATCGACATGCAAAATTCAAATAAATCAGAAGAGCAAATTTTCAACTTGATTAATAAAAATCAAAATCAATTTGAAGGCACGTTTAGTGCTAGCGTTGATGGAGAAAAGTTCATGTTCGCGGATGAGAACGTGCTTTTTTATAGGGCAGAGAGAGACTATTTCATTGTTGGGTCTGACAATGAAGACGAAAACTACGTTACCTTCTGTGTTCAACAGCACTTAGTAAAAGAAGGCCCTCACAACGTGGAGAAGTACGAAGGTGGTCTGATTTGGAGCGTTAAAATTAAAGACCGTTTTCACGTTGTTCAACAAGGACATGCAACTGTGACGTTCTTGCAAAGAGGCGAATATCGATACGGTGCTTTTGGTGACATCGATTTTGTATTGCCTGATGGAAGGAAAATAACAGGTGAATTTGACATTAAGCGTCGTGAGTAAACGTAAAGGGACGGATCCAACCAGTCCGTCCCTTTCCTGATTTCAACTCGATTGCGCAGTGTCATCATCCGGCAGCGCATCCAGCGGATCTTCCTGCCCCGGCAACTCGGTAATCACGCTGAAATCCGTGACCTCGACCGCACCCAGTCCATAGCCCAGCAAGTGGAACGAAAAGGCCTTGCGCGGTTGCGGGTTGTCGAAGCTGAAATCCATCTCCAGCGGCTGATCGGCCGTGGCAACCATCTCGGTCGGCAGCCCCAGTTGCACGTCCTGTTCGAACTCCTTGGCCTTGAGCTGAATGTACGCCGCCTGCTGCGGATCCACCGAGCGCACGGTCAGGCGCACGCGAGTGTGCGAGCCCTTGGGCATTTCCAGGTATTGCGCACCGATCAGGTTGTCGGCCCAGTCATCGTTGATCTGCGCCTGCAGCGGGATCACGTTGTTGCTGCCGAACTGGTAACGCTGATTGAGCGGGGTGCGCAGCAGCGACAGGTCCAGCGCCATGGCCCGCGCGGCTATCTGGCGGGCCTGCTGGCTGCTTTCGGTACCCTTGAAGGTGGCGCGCTCGGCAATGAAACCGGCGCTTTCGTAGTAGCGACAACGGCGCGGCATATCGCACTCGGAAAAGATCCCCTGGCCGTTGTGGTAGCGCAGTTTACCGTTGGTGTAGGACATGATTTCGCGTCCGCTGTCGTAGTCGCGGAACAGCGAACGGCCGCTCAGCGCCGACGGCACCGGCAGATCGAAATAGTCGAGGATCGACGCGCTCAGATCGACATGACCGTACACCCCGGCATTCAGTCGCGGCAGTTGCTCGTGTTCCGGCGCCAGGGTCAGGTTGAAGCCCCAAGACGACGCCAGACGCACGCCGTCAATGCCGTGGGATTCGTCCGAGGTGATCACCACCAGCGTGTCCTTGAGCACGCCCTGGCGTTCGAGACCGCTTAGGAACTGCTCCAGAGCATCGTCGAGGTAACCGACGGCAGCCTGCTTCGGCGTCTCGTAGCGCGCCAGATATTCTTCCGGTGCGGAGTAGGGCTGGTGGGTGCCGACGGTCAGCAGAGTGAGCATCCACGGTTTTTTCTGCTTCTTCAATTGACCAACGTAATCCAGCGCGCCTTCGAAGAACGCCTTGTCATCCTTGCCCCACGGGAATTCCAGATAGTTGGCGTTGGTGAACCATTCCAGACCATGGGTCGCATCGAAACCGATGTGCGGCATGATCTTGTCTTTGGCCATGAAACGCAGACCGGCGCCTTGCAGATAGTGAGTGCTGAAGCCGTTCTGCCGCAGTTGCGCCGGCAGGCAGGCCTGATTGCGCTCCTGCTGGGTGAGCATTTCAACGCCTTTGGGCGTGCCGTTGTTGAGCTTGTCGTAATCGCCACAAAGCATGGCGTACAGGCCGCGAATGGTCTGGTGTGTGTGCAGCACGTAATCCGGGGTGTTCATGCCACGCTCGGCCCAGCGGCTGAGGTTGGGCATCAGGTCTTCCTGATAGTGACTGCCGATGGCCTCGCGATTGGCGCGGATGTAAGCGCCGGGAATGCCTTCCAGAGCGATGATCAGCACGTTGCGCGCCTGCCCCGGCGCGGCCAGCAGCTTGTGGCCGTTGAGATCCAGATCCGTCAGCCCGGCCATCTGTGGCGCGGCGGGTTCGACGTCACCGTCCAGCCATTCCTCGGCCTGCAACTGCAGATCGGCCACTTGCGCGGCGAGCAATTGATGCGGCAGGTTGTACATGCGCCATGGATCTTCTTCGCTCGGCCACTGGTTTTGCACGGCCCAATGCGCGGCGAACAGCAGCGCCGGTGCGGCCCACACGGCGCGGGGCAGGGCAGCAGCGGGTTGCGCGCGATTGACGAAACGCGTCAGCAACCAGAGCAGCAGCGCCAGCAGCAGGGCAACCCCCAGCGCCGGATGGGCGAAACCGCCACCGGTGGAGTTTTCCACGAACTGCGGGTCAATCAGGTAATGCAGGTCGGTAGGATTCGGCAGCCGGCCGACAGCACTGACCAACTCGGCCGTCGCCACCGCCAGCAACCCCCAGAACAGCAGCAACGGCAACGCCAGCCACCACGCGCGACGATGCAGCAACACCACCAACAAACTGCCAATGGCCAGGTCGGACAAATAGCCCAGGGGCGACGACCAGCCCAGCGCCGCGCGCAGGCACACCGGCACGATCAGCACCAGCAGAATCAAGGAAAACAGGCGGGCATGCGGCTGCCGCAACCAACGCAAAAGAACGCTCACAAAAAAGACCTTCCAGCCATCAAACCGTCATAAAAGTGTGCGCGATGATACCAAGGGTGGGCTGTCTGATCGCCCTTTTAAACACACGGCTGATCTGCTCTCGCAAGCGCGGTAAAGGGCCTGAAGCCATGACCGGCGTTCGTGTCAGCCCGATAGCGGCGAATGGGCGCGCTGCTATCGACGGCAGATTTATTGTTTCAGGCTGTTTAAGGAAGTCGCCCGCACTGTATGAAAGCCACACCACGACGGCAGCTGGAGTCGAAGAAGCGCATGGCGATGCCGGCAGCTGACAACTCTGAGGCATCGCCCACCGTCAGCCAATTCGGCGCTCAGTCCAAACCGTCGTCGAAGATGCTTTCAATCGGTAACTCGAACGCCCGGGCAATCTGAAACGCCAGTGGCAGGCTAGGGTCATAACGCTCGTTTTCGATGGCGTTGATCGTCTGGCGCGACACCTTGAGGCGTTCAGCCAGATCGACCTGCGACCAGTTGCGCTCGGCGCGGAGTGCCTTGAGGCGATTTTTCATTGGTAGCGACGTCGCGCGATTTGCAGGCCGAGAATCCACATGGCGCCCATCACGGGCCACACGCAAGTCCACGGTATGTGTGGGGCGCCGACGTTTTCCAGAAAACCGTAACTGAAGGTCAGCAGCGCCGAGGCGGCGAATGCAAATCCCAGCGCTTCGAACTGTATACGCAGATGCATTTCGTCCATGCGCCGCATGTTGCGCACGATGCTCCAGCACATCAATCCTGCCGGGATAATCGGTGTCAGCGCGACGGCTGAACGCAGAATCATGTTGGCATCCGTCAGGTATTGCGTAGCGATCACTGAGGCCATCAACACCAGCATATAGAGGATCAACGCTGTGCCCATTTCAAGGTAGTACCGGTTCATTCTTCAACTTCCTATGTAAAAGACCCTTTACATACTTGCTAAAATTTTTCCTTATGTAAAGCAAGCTTTCCATAAACCTCGACCGGGTTGTTTCTGGACAGCCTAATGGCCACTCAGTAGCATTCGAGCCCAACGGACTTTCCCTCTGCACGTCGTCCGACGTGGAATGCTCAAGGAATCGACATGCGCGACACCCTTAAAGGCGAACAACGAACGGTCGTGACCTTGGTCAACGGCGAGATTCATCACGAAACCCAGATCAGTTTCAGTTCGGTGTCGGTCGTCAATGGCGAAGTTCGGGTGCATACCGCTGAAGGCAATCAAATAAATGTCCAGGTACCGGGTGCGGACTTCTCATTGCGCTTTGATCTGGATGGGGTGCAGCAGATGCCGCTGGCGCAGCAGACGCCGGTTGAAACGGTGCCCGTCGATGACAGCCTGAAGCTGTTCACCTGGAAATCCGTGCTGATCACCCTCGGGCTGTGGATCGTTGTCGGCTCGGTTGCAGGCTGGCCGGGGTTCTTCATTGCCGCCGGGTACTTCGGCTATCACTGGCGTCAGGTGGCAAAGCGCAAGAAATCGCTGGCACAGGCGCCAGTGGATCAAGCCGTGCCGCGGTCCAGCTCGGGGATGTCCCGAGAAAGTGTGCGTGACGCATTGGCTCGAAAGCGTTGAAGACGACATGTCAGGAATAGCCATGCAAGCGTTCACAAGTGGAAAGGTCGTCATCGAGTTCGGTGATTTCAGAGGAACGATGGTTCGCCATGAACGGTTTTTGATGCCTGCCGGCGAGTATCAGGATCGGTATTGGGTCAGGACTGCACAGGGTGATCTGCCGCTGGATCTGTTCAACAAGCATCTGCCGGTCAAGCGGGGCGAAGAGATCTCGGTGCTCTACGGTTGCCTGCCGGGTGGCGAACGCAAGAGCGCGGTCTGTGTGTTCAACCACTGCGAGGGTCGGCTCACGCCGCTGTCGGAGGGGAAAATGCTTCACGAAGAATTCATTCATCGCATCCCGGTCAGCCTCCCGTATGTTGCCTGCCTGGCGACCTCGGCAGTGGCGGGGGCGTTCTTCAACTGGTGGGGCGCGCCGGCGGGATTGGTCGTCTACTACCTGCTGAAGGCCGAGAGCGCCAAACGCAAAATGCTTCTGGTCAGTGGTCTGGACCTGCACCTGGAAAAGTTGAGCAAGCGCTATCTGCGTCAAGCATCGCGGGGCAGGATCAAGCGGTTGCTGGCGCGAAATCCTCGAATGACTGCACCGTTGGATTTGAAGAAGCAGGACAGTGATTCGCTGGCGATTGCGCGAGACGCGTAACACGCAAAAAAAGGGGCGACCTGATCATCGATCAGGCCGCCCCTTTTTATTGCCGCCAAGTCAGATCAATGCATCTTGCTGTGATCGTGACCTTCCATGTGCGTCAGCGCACGGACTTCAGCTTTGACTTCGACGGTTTCTTTCTCGCCCTTGGCGTTTTCCACAGTCAGGGTCAGCGGCACGCTTTCGCCTTCCTTGAGCTGGCCGGTCAGGCCCATCAGCATTACGTGGTAGCCGTTCGGGTCGAAGGTGACCGCTTTGCCGGCCGGCAGGTCGACCGATTTGACCGGGCCCATGCTCATCACGTCGTTCTTCATCGACATTTCGTGGATCTGCACATCTTTGGCCACCGGCGAGGCAACGCTCAGCAGTTTGCTGTCGCTGTCAGCAGTGACGGTCATGAACGCGCCGCTGGCCGATTGGGTCGGCACGGTCGCACGCACCCAAGCGTCGTCGACCCTGGTCTGAGCGCTGGCCTGAAAAGCCAGGCCCAGCAGGGACACAGCGAAAACGGCGCGTTTGATGTTGTTCAAAACGGGGTGCATCAGCAGACCTCCATAACGGTGAGCAAATCTTCCGTGCACTCTTGTGCCGAAAGCGATACAGACAGACCCATGCGCAACTGGCCGCGCGAGTCATAGACGTAACTGGTGGACGTGTGGGAGATGGTGTAGGTGTCGCCCGCCGGCACCTTCTCGAAGAACACGTCGAATTCCTTGGCGGTGGCCTGGGTTTCTTCCAGCGTGCCGTACAGTGCGACGAAGCTCGGGTCGAAGGCTTTGACGTAGGCGTCGAGGATCTGCGGCGTGTCACGTTCCGGGTCAAGGGTGATGAAGATCACCTGCAGACGGTCGCCGTCCTTGCCCATCAGCTTCTTGATTTGCGCGGCGCGGGCGAGGGTGGTCGGGCACACCGCCGGGCATTGGGTGAAGCCGAAGAAGATCATCGGCATCATCCCGCGAAAGCTCGACAGCGTCATGGTTTCGCCGTCGGTGTTCTTCAGCTTGAAGGTGCGTCCGAGGATCTTGTCACTCAGGTCCTTGCCGTACTTGTACGACAGTTGGCCACGGGTGTCGCAGCCGGCGAGCAGGCCCAGGCCCAGCACGCCCATTCCCGCAAGCACCTTGCGGCGAGTCAACAAAGCCGTCATCTAATACCGCCTTTTGCAGCCCGTCAGTCGGCAGGACTGGCGGGGGGTTAACCGTAAAAGCGGCGCATGATACCAAACTGAAGGCAGACCCCGGCCACGGATCGCCGCGCGGCGCAGGATCGGGCGACAAAAGGTGTAAGAAAAAGTGACGAGTGACTACTGAACACTCGCCTCATCGGCCCGCCAGCCGCCGCCCAGCGCGGTGTACAGATTGACCTCGGCCACCAGTTGCGCCAGCCGGTCAGTGATCAGACCCTGTTGCGAACTGAACAGTGAACGTTGCGCATCGAGAAACACCAGACTGCTGTCGACGCCATTCTGATAACGGTGCTGTGCCAGGTTGTAGTAGTCCTGAGTGGCCTGCACCAGGTCGCGCTGCGCCTGCAATTGCTGCTGATAAGTGCTGCGCGCCGCCAGGCCATCGGCGACTTCCTGAAACGCGGTTTGAATCGATTTCTCGTATTCGGCAACCGCCACGTCTTTCTGCAACTTCGAGTAATCCAGACTCGCGCGCAGGCTGCCAGCATTGAAAATCGGCAGGTTGATTTGTGGCTGGAAAGTCCAGCCTCCCGATCCGCCGCTGAACAGTCCGGAAAGGTCGCGGCTGGAAGTGCCGGCGCTGGCGGTCAGGCTGACGCTGGGAAAAAACGCCGCCCGCGCCGCACCGATATTGGCGTTGGCCGCCTTCAGTTTGTACTCGGCCTGAAGAATGTCCGGGCGTCGTTGCAGCAGATCCGACGGCAACCCGGCCGGCAGTTGTTGCACCAGATCGCTGGACAGTGGCCGCGCCGGCAGTTTCTCGGGGACCTGAGCGCCGACCAGCAGCGTCAGGCTGTTCAGATCCTGCGCCACCTGGCGTTTATAACGCGCCAGATTGGCCCGCGAACTGTCGACGCTGGTTTGCGCCTGCGCCTGTTCCAGCGCCGAGGACTTGCCAGCGTCACGGTTGCGCGTGGTCAGGCGCAGGCTTTGCTCATCGGCGGCCAGGGTCTGGCGGCTCAGCTCGAGCAGCTCCTGATCGGCGCGCCAGGTCAGGTAGGCGTTGGCGACGTTGGCCACCAGACTCAGCTCGGCACTGCGCCGCGCCTGCTCGGTCGCCAGCCAGGTTTGCAACGCCTGCTCACTGAGGCTGCGCACCCGACCGAAGAAATCCAGTTCATAGGCACTGACGCCCAGATTCACCGCGTAAGTGGAATTGATCAGCGCTTTGCCGCGGGTCACGCTGGGCGGCATGCGCTGGCGCGATTCGCTGGCAGTGGCCGACACCGCCGGCAGCAAATCGGCACGCTGAATCCGGTACTGCGCCTGGAACGCTTCGACGTTCAGGGCTGCCACCCGCAGATCGCGATTGTTGACCAGCGCGCTTTCGATCAACTGTTGCAGCGCCGGGTCGTTGAACAAGCTGCGCCAGTCTTCAGTGCGCGGTGCAGCCTGTGTCTGTGCCGGGTAAACGGTGCCTTGCGGATACTGCGCAGCGCTCGGTGAGGCAGGGCGCTGGTACTCGGGAATCAACGAACAACCGGCCAGCAGGACGGCGAGGGACAGCAGGGAAATGCGCAACATCGAACGCTCTCATGCAGAAAAAAAACGTGCCGGGGACAGAGTCCCCACACCACTATCGACACCGTTGAACCATGACCCCGCGGTTACGCGCCGGCCATCCAGCGCGCCAGCCCGTGCCGTCCGCTGACCCCGAGTTTGGCGGTCGCCCGTTTGAGATAGGTCTCGATCGAACTGCTCTTGACCCGCAGCTTCTCGGCCAGTTGCGGCACGGTGCCGCCGGTCAGCAGGCCCAGGCAGACTTCCTTTTCCCGCGCCGACAGCACGATGCCGCCCAGCGCCAGGCGCTCATCCAGCATTTGTTGCAACGGTGCCTGCTCCAGATCGGCCAACGGTGGGCGCGGCTGTTTGGCGATGATTTGCCGACTGAGGTGCGCGTGCCGTTCAATCAGCGGCAGCAGGGTGTCGGACAGACTTTTGAGAAACGACAGCTCCGGCAGGGAAAACACCCGTTGCGTATGCGGTCGGTAGAACGAGATGACACAGCGGCGGTTGGAGGTGCGGGACACCAGATTGCACTGGTGGACGCTGTGCTGCGGATGTCGTGGCTGAAGTGATGCTTTGAGTTGAATCAGCAGGGAATCATTCATCTCGATCATCTTCTGCAACAACGGATGATCGTCCGGACTCTTCAACGGGTCCGGTGGCGGGAAAGTCTGGGGCAGGCCGGCGCTGCCCAGCGCCTTGATCTCGACCACGCTGGCCTGGCGCTCGTCGAGGATCCACTCGCTGAGGTCGACGCGATTGACCGGCACCAGGGTGTCGACCAACTGGAACATATTGCTGGCGAAAAGATCGTCGCCCGTGCTGGCAATCAGTTCCCCCAGTTGCCAGTAGAAGTGCGGGTTTTCCATGTTGCGAATGCTGCCGGTCAGATTCATATCCTTGTCATCCCTGGTTCCGAGTCATCACCGAGTCGTCCGCTGTTTATGCAAAAGCCGCCCACGCAATCGTCCCTCCTTGAAACTGATCTGGGGCGGGATTTAAGCCTATGGATTTGTCCTACGTCTGTAGGGGAAAACAGGGACACAAAGTGCCATCATTTCTGAAACTTGGCGCCGGGCTTCTGACGCCATTTGGTACAGATGTCGTGCGCTGTCTGACTGTTTGGTCACGGAAAAGCCTTGAAAACCGGGACATTTACGTTGCTGTGAGGTAACTGAGAGGGCCGATGGCAGCGCTGATGTGTGGCATTTTTCCTACAAGTTTTTCAGTGTTTCCTGTCCGAACTTTTAGATAGTTCCCGCCCAGTCAGGGTCAACAAGCACTGACAGGCCCGCGCACGGGGTGGGGTTGTCCGGGTTTCACGTGTCATGTCGGCATCGGGGCCGATGCTTGAATAGGCGCAAAATCACATGAGAAGGATCTTATGCCGCCTATTTCTGCTCCTGCGGTGGCCACGCCGTCCGCATCGCTCCAGACGTATCCGCTGACCGCTGCGCAGCTGGATATCTGGCTGGATCAGCTGAGTCGCGGTGATTCGCCGCTGTACAACATTGGCGGGTACATGGACCTCAGCGGCCCGCTGGATCCGGCACTCATGCACGCCGCCCTCGTAGCGCTGGTGGCCCGGCATGACGCGATGCGCACGATCCTGCTGCCGGGCGCCGGTGTTGATGGCTTGCCTTTGCAGCAATTTGCCCAGTCATTAGCGGTGCCGATGCCGATCGACGATGTGTCGACGCACACTGACCCGGAGGCGGCAGCGCGGGCCCTGGTGCAGGCGCGCATCAATCAGCCCTTCGTGCTGGACGGCGGCTGCCTGTTCCGTTTTCTGTTGATCCGCCTTGATGGCGAGCGCCATTGGTTGTCCGCTCAGGCTCATCACTTGATCGTCGATGGCTGGAGCTTCGGCGAAATGTTCAAGTCGCTGGACGAAATCTATAACGCGCTGGCGCAGGGCCGGCCTGTGCCGGTTTCGGCGCCGTCGTACATCGACTTCATCGAAGACAATGCGCGCTATCACGCGTCGCCGCGTTATGCGCAGGACCGCGGCTACTGGCTGGACAAGTACCGACAGTTGCCCGAGCCGCTGTTGCTGCCGCGATATCAGCAGAGCCTGGCCGGCAATGCCGCGCAGACGCAGGTCCATGCGCAGCCCTTGCCGGCGCTGCTGCACCAGCGCATGAAGCAGGTGGCCCGGGAATTTGGCGCTTCGGCATTCCATGTGTTGCTGGCGGCGCTGCACGTGTATTTCAGCCGTACCGCCGAGCGTGACGAATGGGTCGTCGGGCTGCCGATCCTCAATCGCTCCGGCGCGCGCTTCAAGTCCACGCTTGGGCTGTTCGCCCAGGTCAGTGCGGTGCGCATGGGCTTCGGCCGCGAACGCACCTTCGCTGAACTGATCAGTACGATCCGTGAGGAACTGCGCAAGGATTTTCGCCATCAGCGTTTTTCCGTGAGTGAGATGAACCGCGCCCTCGGCCTGCTGCGTGAGGAGCGCTCGCAGTTGTTCGAGGTCACGGTGTCCTACGAGCAGGGCACTCACGATTATCGCTATGGCGAGGCGTCGGGGCGGATGATCAAGGCCTCGAACCAGGAAGAGGCCACGCCGCTTGCGGTGCACCTGCTGAGTAATCTGACCAATGACGACGCGCGCCTCTACCTGATCTACAGCGAGGCGTTTTTTGCCGCCGATGAGGTCAAGGCGCTGGCCGACCGCTGGTTGCTGATTCTGGAGCAAGGGCTGGAGGCGGTGAACCTGCCTGTCGCGGATTTCGCACTGAGCACGCCGGAAGAAAGCGCGCTGCTGCAACAGTGGAATGCGACACGAGTGGAATACCCGAGCGCGACGACCATCCATCAGCGTATCGAGGCCCAGGCCGCGCAACGACCACAGGCGCTGGCTGCGGTTCATCAAGGGCATTGCCTGACCTATGCCGAGCTCAATCAGCGCGCCAACGCACTCGCCCATCATCTGCTCGATCTCGGTGTACGGCCGGATGACCGGGTGGCCATCGTCGCCCGGCGCGGGCTCGACACCCTGGTCGGGCTGTTGGCCATTCTCAAGGCGGGTGCCGCTTATGTGCCGCTCGACCCGGCGCATCCTGCCGAGCGCCTGAGCTATCTGCTGGAGGACAGCTCGCCAATCGCGGTGCTGACCCAGAGCGCGTTGCGCGGGCACCTGCCGGCGTTGTCGGTGCCGGTGATCGAGCTGGATCACCCGACCTGGTCCAGCGCCCATGTCGGCACACCGAAGGTGCCGGGGCTGACGCCGGAAAACCTCGCGTATGTGATTTACACCTCCGGCTCTACCGGCCTGCCCAAAGGGGTGATGGTCGAGCACCGCACGCTGTGCAATCTGGTCGATTGGCACACTGACGTTTTCGATCTGCGTGCCGGAAGTCATACGTCGAGCCTGGCCGGGTTCGGTTTCGATGCGATGGCCTGGGAAGTCTGGCCGGCGCTGTGCGTGGGCGCGATCCTGCACCTGGCGCCGGTCAACGATGGCAACGAAGACATTGATGCGCTGCTCGACTGGTGGCGTGCGCAGCCGCTGGACGTGAGTTTTTTGCCGACCCCGATCGCTGAATACGCGTTCAGCCGCCAGCTCGATCACCCGACGTTGCGCACGCTGCTGATCGGTGGCGATCGCTTGCGTCAGTTCCCGCGTCAGCAATCGTTCGAAGTAATCAACAACTACGGACCGACCGAAGCCACCGTGGTGGCGACTTCAGGGCGCATCGACGCCGGGCAGGCGCTGCACATCGGCAAACCGGTGAGCAACGCCACGGTGTATCTGCTCGACGAGCAGCAGCAACCGGTGCCGATTGGCGTGAGCGGCGAGTTGTACGTCGGCGGGGCCGGGGTGGCTCGCGGTTACCTGAATCGCGCGGACCTGAGCGCCGAGCGCTTCCTGCGTGATCCGTTCAGCGCTGAACCGGGCGCGCGCCTGTACCGCACCGGCGACCTTGCACGCTGGCGCGCCGACGGCAATCTGGAGTATCTGGGGCGCAACGACGATCAGGTGAAAATCCGTGGCGTACGGATCGAACCGGGCGAGATCGAGAGCGCACTCGCCAGCCATACGGCGGTGCGCGAAGCGGTGGTACTGGTGCGCGACGGGCAACTGCTGGCGTGGTTCACCGAGCAGGCGCCGCTGGACATCAACGCGCTGCACGCGCACCTGAAAACACGCCTGACCAGCGCCATGTTGCCCAGTGCTTATGTGCGTCTGGCGGTGTTGCCGCTGACCGCCAACGGCAAGGTCGATCGCAAGGCGCTGCCGGCCCCCGGGGCGGAAGATTTGATCCGCCGCGAATATGAGGCGCCGCAAGGCGAGGTCGAAATCGCTTTGGCGCAGATCTGGGCCGAAGTCCTGCAAGTCGAGCGGGTCGGGCGTCACGACCATTTCTTCGAGCTGGGTGGGCATTCGTTGCTGGCGGTGATCATGATCGAACGCATGCGTCAGCTCGATTTGAGCAGCGACGTGCGTGTGCTGTTCAGTCAACCGACTCTGGCGGCGCTGGCGGCTTCAGTCGGCAGCGGTCGCGAGATCGAAGTGCCGGCCAACCGCATCGCCGCCGATTGCACCCACATCACCGCGGATATGCTGCCCCTGCTGCAACTGGATCAGCTGACGCTCGACCGGATCGTGGCCGCTGTGCCGGGTGGCGCCGCCAACGTGCAGGACATCTACCCGCTGGCACCGCTGCAGGAAGGCATTCTCTATCACCACATCACCGCCGCTCAGGGCGATCCGTACCTGCTGCAATCGCAACTGGCGTTCGACAGTCTTGAACGCGTCGAAGCCTTCGCCGCTGCGCTGCGCCAGGTCATGGCGCGCCACGACATTCTGCGCACCGCGGTGCTCTGGGAAGGCCTGACCACCCCGGTGCAGGTGGTGTGGCGCGAGGCGATTCTGCCGTTGCAGGAGGTCGAGCTGGACCCGGCCAACGGCCCGATCATCGAGCAGTTGCACGCGCGCTTCAACGCCCGGCGTTATCGCCTCGACGTCAGTCAGGCGCCACTGATGCGTCTGGTGTATGCCCGCGATCCGGCGCTGGATCGGGTGGTGGGCATTCTGCTGTTCCATCACCTGGCCATGGACCACATCGCTCTTGAAGTAATGCGCGGCGAGATGCAGGCCAGCCTGTCGGGGCAGGTCGTGGCGCTGGCGCCGCCAGTGCCGTATCGCAATTACGTGGCGCAGACGCGGCTGGGCGTCACAGAGCAGGAACACGAGGTGTTTTTCCGCGCGCAACTGGCGGACATCGACGAGCCGACCCTGCCGTTCGGGCTGCAGGAAGTGCAGGGCGACGGTAACGGTATCGAGGAAGCGCAGCAGGTGCTGCCGGCGGACGCGTATCAGCGTTTGCGCACCCAGGCGCGACAGGCCGGTGTCAGCGTCGCCAGTCTGATTCATCTGGCGTGGGCACGGGTACTGGCGGCGACTTCGGGCCAGCAGCGCGTGGTGTTCGGCACCGTGCTGATGGGGCGCATGCAGGGGGGCGAGGGTGCCGACCGCGCCTTGGGTGTGTTTATCAATAGCTTGCCGCTGCGCATCGATGTCGACGCCGGGGTTCTGGACGCGGTGCGCGCCACCCATGCGCGGCTGACCGCGCTGCTCGGCCATGAACACGCTTCGCTGGCACTGGCCCAACGCTGCAGCGGCGTCGCCTCGCCGTCGCCGCTGTTCAGCGCGCTGCTCAATTATCGGCACAGTGACGAATCCGAACTGCTGGAACCATCCAGCCAAGCCTGGCAAGGCATCGAAACCCTGGCCAACGAGGAGCGCACCAATTACCCGCTGACCATGAGCGTGGACGATTTTGGCAACGGCTTGCGCCTCACCGGCAGGGCCGTCGTCCAGATCGGCGCGCAACGGATTTGCGGCTACATGCAAACCGCGTTGCACGGTTTGCTGCAGGCTCTGGAGCAAACGCCGCAACAGCCGTTGAATCAGTTGCCGATCCTGCAGCCGGAGGAGTTGCAACGCTTGCTGATCACGTTCAACGCCACCGAGGTCGATTGTGCGCTGGACCAGCCGTTGCACACGTTGTTCGAAGCACAGGTGCGGCGCAAACCGCACGCCGTTGCCGCACAGGCCGGCGAGCGAAGCCTGACCTATGCGCAACTCAACGAGCGCGCCAATCGCCTGGCCCATCACCTGCGCGAAGTCGGCGTGCAACCGGACTCGCGTGTGGCGATCTGCGTCGAGCGCGGGCTGGATCTGCTGGTCGGCCTGCTCGGCATCCTCAAGGCGGGCGGCGCCTATGTGCCGCTGGACCCGGACTATCCGCTGGAGCGCCTGAACTACATGTTGCAGGACAGCGCGCCTGTCGCATTGTTGGTGCATGGCGCTACGCGACAATTGCTGGGCGAACCGGGTGTGACGCTGATCAATCTGGATCACGGCAGTTGGGAGCAGCAGCCGTCAGACAATCTTCAGGTGCCGGGCCTGAGTGCTTCGAACCTTGCCTACATGATCTACACCTCCGGCTCTACCGGGTTGCCGAAGGGCGTGATGATCGAGCATCGCAGCGCCTGCAACATGGTGCATTGGGGTTCGCAGATTTCGCCGCCGACCGAACACGGTGCGCTGCTGCAAAAAGCGCCGTTCAGCTTCGACAGTTCGGTGTGGGAGATCTTCTGGCCGCTGTGTTCCGGCATGCGATTGGTATTGGCGCGACCGGATGGCAACCGCGATTCGGCGTATGTGGTGCAGACCATTCGCGAGCAGCAGGTGACGGTGGTCAAGTTCGTGCCGGCGCTATTGCAGCAGTTCATCGAACAGGACGGTGTTGAACAGTGCACCAGCCTGACCGATGTGCTCAACGGCGGTGGTGAGCTCAGTGCAGCGCTGGCCCGCCAGGTGCGCGATCGCCTGCCGTGGGTGCGGTTGCATAACGTTTACGGCCCGACTGAAACCACGGTGGACAGTACGGGCTGGACGCTGGAACCGGACATGCCAGTGCCGGAGAGCGTGGTGCCGATCGGCACAGCCTTGAGCAACACTCGGTTGTACGTGCTCGATGCGTATGGTCAACCAGTGCCACAAGGTGTCAGCGGTGAGTTGCACATCGGCGGCGTCGGCGTGGCGCGTGGTTATCACGGACTGCCGGAAATGCAGGCCGAGCGCTTCATCGACAGCCCGTTTGTGCCGGGTGATCGCCTGTACCGCACGGGAGATCTGACGCGCTACAACCACCACGGTGAACTGGAATTCCTCGGCCGCAATGACTTCCAGATCAAGCTGCGTGGCTTGCGCCTGGAGCCGGGGGAAATCGAGGCAAGGTTGATCGAACATCCGGCGATTCGTGAAGCGGTGGTGATGGTGCGCGATGAACGTCTGGTGGCCTGGTACACCGTGCGTTCCGGCGTAGAAGCACCGAGTCTTGAGACGTTGCGCAACCATGTGCTGGAGCGCCTGCCGGAGTACATGGTGCCCGGCGCGTTTGTGCTGCTCGACGCTTTGCCGCTGACGCCGAACGACAAGATCGACCGCAAGGCCTTGCCGGAGCCGGGAGCGGACGCGGTGATCAATCGCCCCTACGTGGCGCCACAGGGTGAAGTCGAAACCGCGCTGGCGCAGATCTGGGCTGAAGTCCTCGGCGTCGAACAGGTCGGTCGCCATGACAACTTCTTCGAACTCGGTGGGCATTCGTTGCTGGCGGTGAGTCTGGTGGCGCGCATGCGTCAGAGCGGTTTGCACACCGACGCCCGGGCGCTGTTCAGCCAGCCGACGCTGGCGGCGCTGGCGCTCAGCACCACACCCGAGGCGCAGCAAGTGGTCATCCCGCAAACCACCATCCCGAGCCTCAATCGCAAACGCCGGCTCTAGCCCGGAATTGGTTGTGTAAACCAAACCCTGTGGGAGCGGGCTTGCTCGCGAACGCGGTGTAACAGTCACCATCAACATCGACTGACCCACCGCATTCGCGAGCAAGCCCGCTCCCACAGGGGGATTGCGGCGGCCGAGCCTGTGGCTTGTCCCCGCTTCCCATGTCAGCCCCGCAAGCCCCGATGTTTTAGCTTTTCCAGGCTGCGCGCAGCAGGCACGGACTCGCGGCTGCGCGCTCCTTTTTCTCGTATTTACAGCAGGTTATCCCATGCATTTCAGCGAACTGATGGCTGTTATTTCCACCCATGCGATCCGCCTTCAACAGGAAGATGAAGACCTGGTCATTCTGGGCAGCGACGACGCGCTGGACGATGCGTTGTGGGACAGCCTCAGCGAACACAAGGCGCAGCTGCTGGAACTGGTCGCGCAACACGGTGGCGACTGGCTGAGCCCGGCGTTTCGCATCACCCCGGACATGCTGCCGCTGGTGACGCTGGATCAGCCGACCATCGATCGGCTGGTCGCCAATGTGCCCGGCGGCGCCGCCAACCTGCAGGACATTTACCCGCTGGCGCCGCTGCAGGAAGGCATGCTCTATCTGCATCTGTCGGCGCCCGCCGGCGACCCTTACGTGTCGCAGGCGCGGTTCGCCTTCGACAGCCGCGAACGTCTGAACGCCTTCGCCGAAGCGTTGCAGTGGATGATCGAACGCCACGACATCCTGCGCACCTCATTCGTCTGGGAACGCCTGGATGAACCGCTGCAAGTGGTGCAGCGGCAGGCTCGTCTGTATTGCGAAGAAATCGCCCTCGACCCGGGGGCGGATGCTCTGACGCAATTGCTGGAACGCCACGACCCACGGTTCTTCCGCCTCGACATCCAGCAGGCGCCGCTGCTGCGTCTGGTCTACGCCATGGACCCGGACAACGGTCGCGTGGTCGCGCTGTTGCTGTTTCATCACCTGATCATGGACCACGTCGCCCTCGATGTGGTGCGCCGCGAAACCCGCGCGCATCTGCTCGGCCAGACCGCGCAGGTCGGGCCGGCGGTGCCGTACCGTGATCACCTGGCCAAGGCTCGCCTGCGTCTGGACGAGCAGGTGCACGAAGCGTTTTTCCGCGAGATGCTCGCCGACATCGACGAGCCGACCTTGCCCTGTGGTTTGCAGGATGTGCAGGGCGATGGCCAAGGCATCGAAGAAGCCTTGCTGATGCTCGACACCGACTTCAGCCGGCAATTGCGCGGGCAGGCGCGTCAGCTCGGAGTCAGCGTCGCCAGTCTGATGCACCTGGCGCTGGCGCGGGTGCTCGGTCAGTTGTCCGGGCGTACGGCGGTGGTGTTCGGCACCGTGCTGCTGGGGCGGATGGCGGCGGGAGAGGGTGGCGAACAGGCGCTGGGGATGTTCATCAACACCTTGCCGCTGCGTGTGGATGTCGGGCAGGACGGCGTGCGTGCCGGGGTGCTGGCGACCCATCGGCGCCTGACCGCGTTGCTCGGCCATGAGCAGACCTCGCTGGCACTGGCCCAGCGTTGCAGCGCGGTGGCGGTGCCGACGCCGTTGTTCAGCGCGATCCTCAACTATCGCCATAGCAGCAGTGAAGAAATCGCCGAAGTCAGCGAACTGGTCCCCGGCGTGCAAGTGCTGGGCGCCCGCGAGCGCACCAACTACCCGCTGACGATCAACATCGACGACCTCGGCGAAGACTTGCGCATCACCGCGCTGGCCGATGCGGCGCTGGGCGCCGAACGCATCGCCGCTTATCTGCACACCGCGTTGCACAGCCTGCTGCAGGCCTTGCAATCGACTCCGGATGCGCCGCTGCAACGCCTGAATATTCTGCCGGCCGCCGAGCGCGAATACCTGCTGCACGGGGTCAACTCGCCGTTGCCGCAGTTCCCGGAAACCCCTTTGATCCATCAGCAATTCGAAGCCCACGCGGCGGCACGCCCAGATGCCCCAGCGCTGCTGTTCGAGGCGCAGACGCTGAGCTACGGCGAGCTTAACCGCCGCGCCAATCAGCTTGCCCATCACCTGCTGGCACAAGGGATTCGCCCGGATCAGCGCGTGGCGATCTGCGTCGAGCGCGGCCCGCAGATGATCATCGGCCTGCTCGGTATCCTCAAGGCCGGCGCCGGTTACGTGCCGATCGACCCGGCGTATCCACTGGAGCGCATCGCCTACACCCTGCAGGACAGCACCCCGGTGGCGGTGCTGACCCAGGCCGATACGCTGGACCGGGTTGGCGCGCTCAACGTGCCGATCATCGATCTGGACAGCCTGCAGTTGCAGGCTGAACTCAGCAGCAATCCGCAGATTCCCGAGCTGACTCCAAGTCATCTCGCCTACGTGATCTACACCTCGGGCTCCACCGGATTGCCCAAAGGCGTGATGGTCGAACACCGCAACGTAGTGCGGCTGTTTTCGGCGACCCACGACTGGTTCAATTTCAACCCGCAGGATGTGTGGGCGCTGTTCCATTCCTTCGCTTTCGATTTCTCGGTGTGGGAAATCTGGGGCGCGCTGGCGTTTGGTGGGCAATTGTTGCTGGTGCCGCAGGCGGTCAGCCGCTCGCCGGACGACTGCTACGCGCTGCTGTGCCGCAGCGGCGTCACCGTGCTCAATCAGACCCCGAGCGCCTTCCGCCAGTTGATCGCCGCGCAGGGGCGCAGCCCGTTGCAGCACTCGTTGCGCGAAGTGATCTTCGGCGGCGAGGCCCTGGAACCGGGCCTGCTCAAACCGTGGTACGCGCGGGTCGGCAATGCCGGTACAAGGCTGGTGAACATGTACGGCATCACCGAAACCACGGTGCACGTGACCTATCGCCCACTGGAAGCAGCGGACGCGCTGCTGGTCGGACGCAGCCCAATTGGCGTCGGCATCCCCGACCTGCAGCTGTACGTGCTCGATGCGCAGCGCGAACCGGTGCCGGTCGGCGTGATCGGCGAGTTGTACGTCGGCGGCGCCGGGGTTGCCCGCGGCTATCTCAACCGCGAGACGCTGACTGCCGAGCGCTTTATTGCCGACCCGTTCAGCGGCCGTGCCGAGGCGCGTCTGTACAAGACCGGTGACCTCGCGCGCCGGACGGCGGATGGCAGCCTTGAGTACCTGGGGCGTAACGACGATCAAGTGAAGATCCGTGGTTTCCGCATCGAACTCGGTGAAATCGAAGCTCGCCTCGCAGCCTGCACCGGTGTGCGCGAAGCGGTGGTGATCGCCCGCGAAGACAGCCCCGGCGATCAGCGTCTGGTTGCCTACTGGCTGGCCGCCGAAGGCACTGAGCCAAGCGCTGCGCAATTGCGCGACGAGTTGCTGCTGTCGCTGGCCGACTACATGGTGCCGAGCGCGTTTGTGCGCCTCGATGCGTTGCCGCTGACCAGCAACGGCAAGCTCGATCGCAAAGCCTTGCCACAACCGGACAGCGAGGCATTCGCCCGTCGCGGTTTCGAAGCTCCGCTGGGACCAGTGGAAGAGCTGATCGCCGGGATCTGGCAGACCCTGCTCGGTGTCGAGCAGGTCGGGCGGCATGACAATTTCTTTGAACTCGGCGGTCATTCGCTGTTGGCGGTGAAACTGATCGAACGCATGCGTCAGCACGACTTGCAGTGCGACGTGCGCGTGCTGTTCGGCCAGCCGAGCGTGGCGGCACTGGCGGCGACCTTGAGTCACCGTCACGCCCTGCGAGTGCCGGACAATCGGATTCCTGCCGATTGCCCGCGGATCACCCCGGACATGCTGCCCCTGGCGACGCTGGATCAGGCCGCCATCGACCGCGTGGTCGCCACTGTGCCCGGCGGCGTTGCCAATGTGCAGGACATCTATGGCCTGGCACCGTTGCAGGCAGGGATCCTCTATCACCATCTGGCGACCAGCGCCGGTGACCCGTACGTGTTGCAGGCGCAATTTGCCTTCGCCGGACTGGCGCAGATCAAGGCCTTCGTCCGTGCGTTGAACGCGGTGATCGAGCGCCACGACATTCTGCGCACCAGCGTGGTCTGGGAAGGGCTTGAAGAACCGGTGCAAGTGGTCTGGCGCGAGGCGCCGCTGGCGCTGGAACGGGTCGATGCCGACCTGCTGGAGGGCGATGTGCTGGAGCAGATGCAGGCACGTTTCGATCCGCGGCACTATCGCCTCGACCTGCGCCGCGCACCGCTGATGCGTCTGGCCTACACCGAAGACCGTGAACAGCAGCGCTGGGTCGGCATCCTGTTGCTGCACCACATCGTGCTCGATCACACCGCACTGGAAGTGTTGCTCGCGGAAATGAACGACAGCCTGTACCCGAGCGGCGTCGATCTGCCGCCGCCGGTGCAGTACCGCAACTACGTGGCACAGGCGCAACAACAGGCCAATGACCAGGCGCATGAAGCGTTCTTCCGCGACATGCTCGGCGACATCGACGAGCCGACCGTGGCCTTCGGTGTGCAGGACGTGCATGGCGATGGCAGCACGATCATTGACAGCGAGCAGGCGCTGGACGCTGGCGTGGCCGAGCGCCTGCGCGAGCAGGCCCGCAGGCTCGGCATCAGCGCCGCCAGTCTGGTGCACCAGGCCTGGGGTCAGGTGCTGGCGCAGGTTTCGGGGCGCGAAGAGGTGGTGTTCGGCACCGTACTGCTCGGGCGCATGCAGGGCGGCGAGGGCGCTGATCGCGCACTCGGCATGTTCATCAATACCTTGCCGCTGCGGGTCAGCGTCGGCGCGACCGCGGTGCAGCAAGGCGTGCGCGCTACTCACGAACGTCTGGCGCAATTGCTGGCACATGAGCAGGCTTCGCTGTCGCTGGCCCAGCGTTGCAGCGGTGTGGCTGCGTCGCTGCCGCTGTTCAGCAGCTTGCTCAACTATCGCCACAGTGCGGCGGAACCGGCAGGCGTGACCTGGGACGGGATCGAGATTCTCAGCTCGCGCGAGCGCAGCAACTATCCGCTGGTGGTCAGCGTCGATGACCTCGGCACCGGTTTCCGCCTGAGCGTGCAAGCGGTGCCACAAGTGGATGGCGCACGGGTCTGCGATTACCTGCAGACCGCGCTGCACAACCTGCTGACCGCCCTCGAGCACAATCCGGCCACGCCGCTGCGGCAGATTTCGGTGATGTCGCCGAGCGAGCGTCAGCGGGTCCTGGTCGGGTTCAACATCACCGGTCGCGACTACCCGCAGGCGCAGACCGTGCAGCGTTTGTTCGAGGCCCAGGCGGTCGCGCACCCCGAGGCATTGGCAGCGGTGCAAGGCACCCAGCAGTTGAGCTATGGCGAACTCAATCAGCGGGCCAATCGCCTGGCGCATCACCTGATCGGACTGGGCGTGCAGCCCGATGATCGGGTCGCCCTGTGTGCCCGGCGCAGCCCGGACATGCTGGTCGCGCTACTGGCGATCCTCAAGGCCGGCGCCGGTTATGTGCCGGTCGATCCGGCGTATCCGCCGGAACGCATCGCCTACCTGTTGCAGGACTGCGCCCCGGTGGCCGTCGTGGCGCAGGCGTCAACCCGTGATCTGCTGGGTGCGGTGCCGGTCATCGATCTGGACCGCGACGACTGGCAACATCAGCCCGAGGTCAATCCGCGAGTCCCGGCGCTGACGCCGGCCAATCTGGCCTATGTGATCTACACCTCCGGCTCCACTGGCCAACCGAAAGGGGTGATGGTCGAGCATGCGACCCTGGAAAACCTCGTGCACTGGCACGCTGAAGCCTTCGACTTGCGGGCTGGCAGCCAGACCGCGAGTGTCGCCGGCTTCGGGTTCGATGCGATGGCCTGGGAAGTCTGGCCGGCACTGTGTGTCGGCGCCACTTTGCACCTGCCGCCGGCGTCGATCCGCAACGAGCACCTCGACGAGCTGCTCGACTGGTGGTGCGCGCAGCCGTTGCAGGTCAGCTTCTTGCCGACGCCGGTGGCCGAATACGCGTTCAGCCGGCAATTGCAGCACCCGACCTTGCGTACGCTGCTGATCGGCGGCGACCGACTGCGTCAGTTCAGTCGCCAGCAAACCTTCGCAGTGATCAACAACTATGGCCCGACCGAAGCGACGGTGGTCGCCACCTCGGGGCGGGTAGAGCTTGACCAGCCGTTGCATATCGGCCGCCCGATCGCCAATGCCAAAGTCTACGTGCTGGACGCTGAGCAGCGCCCGGTGCCGGTGGGTGTGGCCGGCGAGTTGTATGTCGGCGGGGCGGGTGTGGCGCGCGGTTATCTGAATCGCCCCGAGCTGAGCGCTGCGCATTTCCTGTTCGATCCGTTCAGCGACGAGCCACAGGCACGCATGTACCGTACCGGCGATCAGGCGCGTTGGCTGGCCGATGGCAACATCGAGTACCTGGGGCGCAACGACGATCAGGTCAAATTGCGTGGCGTGCGTATCGAACTCGGTGAAATCGAAGCCGCGCTCGGCAGCCACGCTGCGCTGCAGGAAGCGGTGGTGCTGGTCCGCGACGGGCGGCTGATTGCGTGGTTCACCGAGCGCACAGCGGTCGATATTCAACAGTTGCATACGCATTTACAGGCACGCTTGCCGGATGCGCTGCTGCCGGCGGCTTACGTGCGGCTGGACGCATTGCCGCTGACCGCCAACGGCAAGATCGACCGCAAGGCCTTGCCGGAACCGGAGCATGGCGCGTGGCTCAGTCGCGAGTATCAGGCCCCGCAAGGGTCGGTCGAGACGGCGCTGGCGCAGATCTGGATCGACGTGCTGAAAGTCGAGCGGGTCGGGCGTCAGGATAATTTCTTCGAACTGGGCGGGCATTCGCTGCTGGCGGTGAGCCTGATCGAACGCATGCGCCAGATCGACCTCGCGGCTGACGTTCGCGTGCTGTTCAATCAGCCGACCCTGGCCGCATTGGCGGCCGCCGTGGGCAGCGGTCGCGAAATCGAGGTGCCGGCCAACCGCATTCCGCCGGGCTGCACGCACATCACCCCGGACATGCTCAGCCTGACTGAACTCGATCAGGCCAGCATCGAGCGCATCGTCGCCACCGTGCCGGGCGGTGCTGCCAACGTGCAGGACATCTATCCGCTGGCACCGTTGCAGGAAGGCATTCTTTACCACCACTTGAGCGCCGACCAGGGTGATCCGTACCTGCTGCAATCGCGGCTGATCTTCGACAGCGTCGAGCGTCTGCGCACCTTCAGCCATGCCTTGCAGCAGGTCATCGAGCGCCACGACATTCTGCGCACCAGTGTGGTCTGGGAAGGGCTGGCGAGTCCGCAGCAAGTGGTCTGGCGTCAGGCGCCGCTGGTGGTGCAAGCGGTGCCGCTCGATCCGGCGCAGGGCGACGTCCTCGAGCAGTTGCACGCGCGGTTCGATGCCCGACACAACCGACTCGACCTGAGCCAGGCGCCGCTGATGCGCATCGTCTACGCCGAGGACCCGGCGCAGCAACGTGTGGTAGCGATCATCCTGTTCCAGCACTTGATTCTCGACCACACCGCCATGGAGGTGGTCGGCCAGGAAATGCGCGCGTTCATGTTCAATCAGGCCGACAGCCTCGGCACGCCGATGCCGTACCGCAACTACGTGGCGCAGGCGCGTCTGGGTGCCAGCGAACAGGAGCATGAAACGTTCTTCCGCGACATGCTCGGCGATATCGACGAACCGACCCTGCCGTTCGGCCTGCACGACGTGCAAGGCGATGGCGGCGACATCGAGGAGGCGCAGCAAGCCGTGGATGCCGGGTTGACCCTGCGCCTGCGAGAACAGGCGCGGCAGTTGGGTGTCAGCCCGGCGAGCCTGATGCACCTGGCCTGGGCGCAGGTGTTGGGCGTGCTTGCCAACCGCCGCGACGTGGTGTTCGGCACGGTGCTGTTGGGTCGCCTGCAGGGCGGTGAGGGCGCGGATCGCACCCTCGGCGTGTTCATTAACACCTTGCCGCTGCGGGTGGATGTCAGCGAAGGCGTGCGCGCTGCGGTCAAGACCACCCATGCACGGCTGACCGCGCTGCTGGCCCATGAACATGCGCCACTGGCGCTGGCCCAGCGTTGCAGCGCGGTGTCCGGGGCGCCGCTGTTCAGCGCCTTGCTCAACTATCGGCATAGCGCCGCCGAGGCGCAGCCGCGTGACGGTCAGGGCATCTGGGAAGGCGTGCAATTGCTCGGTGGCGAAGAGCGCAGCAACTATCCGCTGACCCTCAGCGTCGACGATCTCGGCGAAGGCTTTTCCCTGTCGGTGCTGGCGCTGGCGCAGATCGGCGCGCAACGGATCTGCGGCTACATGCACACCGCACTGGAACATCTGGTGCACGCACTGGAGCAGACGCCACAGCGTGCGCTCAACCGTTTGCCGATTCTTGCGGTGGAGGAATACGAGCGCTTGCTGGTCGGATTCAACCCGACGGCGGCGGCGTATCCGCGCGGTGCAACGATTCAGGCGCTGGTGCAAGCGCAGGCCGAGCAGCAGCCGCAGGCATTGGCGGTGGTGCAGGGCTCGCAGCAACTGACCTATGCGCAACTCAATCAGCAGGCCAATCGCCTGGCGCAGCACTTGCTCGGCCTCGGCGTGCAGCCGGACGACCGGATTGCCGTGTGCCTGCAACGCGGCCCGCAGATGCTGGTGGCGCTGCTGGCGATTCTCAAGGCCGGCGCCGGTTATGTGCCGGTCGATCCGGCGTACCCGGCCGAACGCATCGCCTACCTGTTGCAGGACAGCGATCCGGTGGCGGTGCTGGCGCAGGGCGCGACCCGCGAGTTGCTGGGCCGGGTGCCGGTGATCGATCTGGACAACGCCCTCTGGCAACACCTGCCGGCTACCAATCCGCAACTGCCGACGCTGACCCCGGCGCATCTGGCCTACGTGATCTACACCTCGGGTTCGACCGGCCAGCCGAAAGGCGTGATGGTCGAACACGCGACCCTGGAAAACCTTGTGCACTGGCACTGCGAGGCGTTCGATCTGCGTGCCGGCAGCCACACCGCGAGCGTCGCCGGTTGCGGTTTCGACGCGATGGCCTGGGAAGTCTGGCCGGCGCTGTGTGTCGGCGCGACCCTGCACCTGCCGCCGCCGTCGATCAGCAACGAACACCTCGATGAATTGCTCGACTGGTGGCGCGCGCAGCCGTTGCAGGTGAGCTTCCTGCCGACGCCGATTGCCGAATACGCCTTCAGCCGTGAGCTGGGGCATCCGACCTTGCGCACGCTGTTGATCGGCGGCGACAAGTTGCGGCAGTTCTCGCGTGAGCAGACGTTTGCCGTCATCAACAACTACGGCCCGACCGAGGCCACGGTAGTCGCCACCTCCGGCCCGGTCACCGTCGGCGCGCTGCTGCACATCGGCCGGCCGATGAGCAACGCCAGGGTTTACCTGCTCGACGAACAACAACGTCCGGTGCCGGTTGGCGTGGCGGGCGAGCTGTATGTCGGTGGCGCGGGTGTCGCCCGTGGTTATCTGAACCGTCCCGAGCTGACCGCCGAACGCTTCCTCGACGACCCGTTCAGTGACGAACCGCAGGCGCGCATGTACCGCACCGGCGACCTCGCGCGCTGGCTGGCCGACGGCAATATCGAGTACCTGGGGCGTAACGACGATCAGGTCAAACTGCGCGGCGTGCGGGTGGAACTGGGTGAAATCGAAGCCGCGCTGTCCAGCCATCCGGCAGTGCAGGACGCGGTGGTGCTGGTGCGTGAGGCGCGGTTGATCGCCTGGTTTACTGCTCGCACAACAGTCGATATCGAGGATCTTCGCGCGCATCTGCAAGCGCGCCTGCCGCAGGCGCTGGTGCCGGCAGCCTACGTCCGGCTTGAGGCGCTGCCGCTGACCGCCAACGGCAAACTCGACCGCAAGGCCTTGCCCGAACCGGATCAGGACGCCTGGCTCAGCCGCGAATACGCCGCGCCGCAAGGGCCGGTGGAAACCGCACTGGCGCAGGTCTGGGCCGAGGTGCTGCAAGTCGAACAAGTCGGACGTCACGACAACTTCTTCGAACTGGGCGGGCATTCTCTGCTGGCGGTGACCCTGATCGAGCGCATGCGTCAGCTCGGCCTGAGCACCGACGTGCGCGTGCTGTTCAGCCAGCCAACCCTCGCCGCGCTGGCTGCCGCCGTTGGCAGTGGTCGCGAAGTCGCGGTGCCGGCCAACCTGATTGCGCCCGGTTGCACGCGCATTACCCCGGACCTGCTACCGCTGGTACAACTGGATCAGGCCAGCATCGAGCGCATCGTCGCAACGGTGCCGGGCGGTGCCGCCAACGTGCAGGACATCTATCCGCTGGCGCCGTTGCAGGAAGGCATTCTTTACCACCACTTGAGCGCCGAACAGGGCGATCCATACCTGCTGCAATCGCGCCTGGCATTCGACAGCCTTGAACGCTTGCAGGCTTTTGCCGCCGCGCTGCGCCAAGTCATGACACGTCACGACATTCTGCGCACCGGAGTGGTCTGGGAAGGGCTGGCGACGCCGGTGCAAGTGGTCTGGCGCGAAGCTGAGCTGCCGCTACAGGAAATTGCACTCGACCCGGCCGCCGGTGACGTACTCGCGCAATTGTTTGAGCGTTTCGACGCGCGGCATTTCCGCATCGACCTCAGTCAGGCGCCGCTGATTCGCCTGGTGTATGCGCAAGATCCGGCCAACCACCGGGTGGTCGCCATGCTGCTGTTCCATCACATCGCCATGGATCACACGGCGCTGGAAGTGGTGCAGCAAGAATTGCAGGCGCTGCTCTTTGGTCACGGCGAAGCCCTGATCCCCGCCGTGCCGTATCGCAATTACGTGGCGCAGACCCGGCTGGGTGTCAGCGAGCAGGAGCACGAAGCATTCTTCCGCGCGATGCTCGGCGAGATCGACGAACCGACGCTGCCGTTCGGTCTGCTCGATGTGCACGGTGACGGCCATGACATCGAAGAAGTCCGGCAGCGGGTGCCCGACGCCTTGGCGCGGCGCTTGCGCAGCCAGGCGCGGCAGATGGGCGTGAGTGTCGCGAGCCTGTTTCATCTGGCGTTTGCCCAAGTATTGGCGGCGACCTCCGGGCATGAGCGCGTGGTATTCGGCACCGTGCTGCTGGGGCGGATGCAGGGCGGTACCGGCGCTGATCGCGGCCTCGGGATGTTCATCAACACGCTGCCGCTGCGGGTGGATCTGGGCGATGTTTCAGTGCGTGCCGGGGTGCGCGCCACCCATGCGCAACTGACCGCATTGCTCGGCCATGAACATGCATCGTTGGCATTGGCCCAGCGTTGCAGCGGGGTGGCGGCGCCGTCGCCGCTGTTCAGCGCCATGCTCAACTACCGCCACAGCGTCAGCGAGGAACAGTTGCAGGCCAATCGCCTGGCCTGGCAAGGCATCGAAAACCTCTCCAGCGAGGAGCGCACCAACTATCCGCTGAGCTTCAACGTCGATGACCTGGGGCAGGGCTTTGACCTTACGGCCATGACCCCTGCGCAGATTGGCGCGGCGCGGGTGTGTGGCTACATGCAGCAGGCGTTGGCGGGGCTGGTCGAGGCGCTGGAGCAAGCGCCGCAGCAGGCCTTGAACCGCCTGCCGGTACTGGCGGATGCCGAGCGCCAGCAGTTGCTGTTCGGCCTCAATGCCACGGACGTCGATTACGACCTTGAGCAGACCATTCATGGCTTGTTTGAAGCGCAAGTGGCGCGTTCGCCGCACGCGCCCGCCGTGGTCGCGAGCGAGCAGCAACTGAGCTACGCCGAACTCAATGCCCGGGCCAATCAACTCGCGCGGCACCTGCGTGAATTGGGCGTAGGGCCGGATGCGCGGGTGGCGATCTGCGTCGAGCGTGGTCTGGACATGGTGGTCGGGCTGCTGGCGATCCTCAAGGCCGGCGGCGGTTATGTGCCGCTGGATCCGGCGTATCCGCTGGAGCGTCTGGCCTACATGCTCGAGGACAGCGCGCCGCTGGCGGTGCTGGTGCAGGGTTCGACGCGTTCGTTGCTCGGCGAAGTCGCCGTGCCGATGATCGATCTGGATCAGCCGCACTGGCAGTCGCTACCGACTGACAATCTATCGCTCGCTGAATTGACCCCGAATCACACCGCTTACGTGATCTATACCTCCGGTTCCACTGGCCAACCAAAAGGCGTGATCAACGAACACGCCGGGGTGGTCAACCGCTTGCTGTGGATGCAGGACGCTTACCAACTGAGTTCCGCCGACACGGTGTTGCAGAAGACCCCGTTCAGCTTCGACGTCTCGGTGTGGGAGTTCTTCTGGCCGTTGATGACTGGCGCACGTCTGGTCATGGCCCGGCCCGAGGGGCACAAGGATCCGCAGTACCTCAGCGAAATCATCGAACGCGAGCACATCACCACGCTGCACTTTGTTCCGTCGATGCTCGATGTGTTCCTCGCCCATGCTGACACCGCACGTTGCAGCAGCCTGCGGCAAGTCATGTGCAGCGGCGAAGCCCTGCCGGGCAGCGTGGTACGGCGCTTCAAGCAGCAAGTGCCGGGCAGTCAATTGCACAACCTCTACGGCCCGACCGAGGCCGCGGTGGACGTGACCGCGTGGAATTGCGCCGGTCCACTGGAAAGCACCCCGGACAACACGCCGATCGGCAAGCCGATTGCCAACACCCGCATGTACATCCTCGATGCCCAGCAGCAACCGGTGCCGCATGGCGTGGTCGGTGAGTTGTACATCGGTGGCGTGCAGGTGGCGCGCGGTTATCTGAATCGCCCGGAACTGAACGCCGAGCGCTTCCTCAACGATCCGTTCCAGAGCAATGGACGGATGTACCGCACCGGCGACGTCGCCCGCTATCTGCCGGACGGCAATATCGAATACCTGGGCCGCAACGACGATCAGGTGAAGATCCGTGGTTTGCGCATCGAACTCGGCGAGATTCAGGCACGCCTGACCCAGATCGATGGCATTCAGGAAGCCGCCGTGCTGGCCCGCGAAGATGCATCCGGCGACAAGCGTCTGGTGGCGTACTACACCGGGGCACGCCTGGAAATCGACGTGCTGCGCAGCCACTTGCTGGAGCATCTGCCGGACTACATGGTGCCCGCCGTGTTTGTGCATCTCGATGCATTGCCGCTCAGCCCCAACGGCAAACTCGACCGCAAGGCGCTGCCGGCGCCGGATCAGGCCGCATTGCCTGTGCGCGAATACGAAGCCCCGGTGGGCGAGGTGGAAATCACCCTCGCACGCCTCTGGGCCGAACTGCTCAACGTCGAGCGGGTAGGGCGCAACGATCATTTCTTTGAACTGGGTGGTCACTCGCTGCTGGCGGTCAGTCTGATCGGCCGGCTGCGTCAGGAAGGCATGGAAGCCGATGTCAGGTCGCTGTTCGAACATCCGACCCTGGCCGGCTACGCCGCAATTACCGAACGAATGGAGATCGTCCTGTGAACGTGATCGAACTGTTGGCCACATTGAAGGCTAAAGATATCCAGCTGGCGGTCGCGGACGACCAATTGCGGGTCAATGGCAACAAGCAGGCGCTGAACGACCCGGCGTTGCTGGCGCTGTTGCGCGAGCACAAACCGGCGCTGATCGAACTGATCAAGGCCGGGCAGTACTCGGCCAGCAAGCACGGCCAGGTCGAGGTGCCGGTCAACGGCATCGTCCCGGGCACCACGCACATCACCCCGGCGATGCTGACGCTGGTCGAGCTCGACCAAGCGACCATTGACCACCTCGTCGCACAAGTCCCCGGCGGCGCCGCCAACGTGCAGGACATCTACCCGCTGGCGCCGTTGCAGGAAGGCATCCTTTATCACCACGTCAGTGGCGGAGAGGGCGATCCGTACGTCATGCAGTCGCACTTTGCCTTTGCCAGCCGCGAGCGTTTTCAGGCGTTCGCCCAGGCCCTGCAAAGCGTGATCGATCGCCATGACATTCTGCGCACCGCTGTTCATTGGGCAGGGCTGGACGCGCCGGTGCAGGTGGTCTGGCGTCGGGCCGAACTGCCGGTGGAAGAAGTGACGCTGCCAGATGCCGCCAGCGACGTTTTGGCGTATCTGCACGAGCGCTTCGACGCCCGGCACTTCCGCCTCGACGTCACTCAGGCGCCGCTGATGCGTCTGGCCCACGCCTGGGATGAAGCCGGGCAACGGGTGATCGCCACGCTGTTGTTCCATCACATGGCGCTCGACCACTCGGCGCTCGACGTGGTGCGCCACGAAATGCGCGCGTGCCTCACCGGACAGAGTGAGCTGCTCGGGCGCCCGGTGCCGTTTCGCAACTACGTGGCGCAGGCGCGTCTGGGCGTCAGCGAAGCCGAGCACGAGGCGTTTTTCCGCGAGATGCTCAGCGATATCGACGAGCCGACGCTGCCTTATGGTCTGCAGGATGTGCAGGGTGACGGCAGTGAAATCGTCGAACTCAGCGTGCCGGTGCCAACGTTATTGGGCCAGCGTCTGCGGGCGCAGGCGCGAACCCTTGGCGTGAGTGTCGCGAGCCTGTTCCACCTCGGCTGGGCGCAGGTACTGGCCGCGCTGACCGGCAAGCAGCAAGTGGTGTTTGGCACCGTGCTGATGGGCCGCATGCAAGGTGCCGAGGCGATTGACCGGGCGCTGGGAATTTTCATCAACACCTTGCCGTTGCGGGTGAATATCGACGGGCAGGATGTGCGCGCGGCGGTCAACGCCACCCACGCACGGTTGACCACGCTGATGCGTCACGAACACGCACCGCTGGCCCTGGCTCAGCGCTGCAGCCACGTGGTGGCGCCGACCCCGCTGTTCAGCACACTGCTCAATTATCGTCACAGCCACAACGTGGCCACTGCCAGCGCCGAAACCCTCGCGGCGTGGCAGGGCATCACCACCCTGCACTCAGAAGAGCGCACCAACTATCCGCTGACGATGAGTGTCGATGACCTCGGTGACGGTTTCAGCCTGACCCTGCTGGCTAGCACCCAGACCGATCCGCAGCGCATCTGCGATTACCTGCACTGCGCGCTGGAAAACCTGCTGCTCGCTTTGGAGCAGGCGCCGCAGACACCGGTCAACCAACTGCCGATCCTGCCGGCGGCGGAGCTTGCGCAGGTACTGCTCGACTTCAATGCCACCCAGGTGGATTTCCCGACTGCACAGACCATCCAGCAACGTTTCGAGGCGCAGGTGGCCGAACGGCCGGACGCGCTGGCGGCGGTGTTTGCCGATGCGCAATTGACCTACGCCGAACTCAACCGTCAGGCCAACGCTTTGGCGCATCACCTGATCGAACACGGTGTGAAACCCGATGATCGTGTCGCCATCGTCGCCCGCCGTGGGCTGGACACCCTGGTCGGGCTGGTGGCGATCCTCAAGGCCGGCGCCGGTTACGTGCCGATTGATCCGGCGCACCCGGCCGAGCGTTTGAACTACCTGCTCGACGACAGCGCGCCAGTCGCCGTACTGACCCAAAGTCATCTGCGCGAGCGACTGCCGGCGATGAACGTGCCGGTGCTCGACCTCGACCGCTGCACTTGGCCGCTGACTGCCACACAAAACCCGCAGGTAGCGGGCCTGAGCACCGCAAACCTGGCCTACGTGATCTACACCTCCGGCTCCACCGGTCTGCCCAAAGGGGTGATGGTCGAGCATCACACCTTGAGCAATCTGGTCGACTGGCACTGCATGGCGTTCGACCTGTGCGCCGGGCGTCACACCTCAAGCCTGGCCGGGTTCGGCTTCGATGCGATGGCCTGGGAAGTCTGGCCGGCGTTGTGTGCGGGCGCGACCCTGCATCTGGCGCCGACCCACGACGGCGGCGAGGACATCGATGCCTTGCTCGCGTGGTGGTGCGCGCAGCCGCTGGACGTGAGCTTCCTGCCGACGCCGGTGGCCGAATACGCCTTCAGCCAGAACCTCGAACACCCGACCCTGCGCACGTTGCTGATCGGCGGCGACCGCTTGCGTCAGTTCAATCGCAACCAGCATTTCGACGTGATCAACAACTACGGCCCGACCGAGGCCACGGTGGTCGCGACTTCAGGTCTGGTGCAAAGCGGCGATGCGCTGCACATCGGTAAACCGCTAAGCAACGCCACGGTCTACCTGCTCGACGAACAGCAGCGCCCGGTGCCAATTGGCGTGGCTGGCGAGTTGTACGTTGGCGGTGCCGGGGTCGCCCGTGGCTACCTGAATCGTCCGGACATGACTGCCGAGCGCTTTCTGCGTGACCCGTTCAGCCGCGCGCCGAATGCACGGATGTACCGCACCGGTGACCTTGCACGCTGGCGCGAGGACGGCAATATCGAGTACTTGGGGCGAAACGACGATCAGGTGAAAATCCGTGGCGTGCGCATCGAGCTGGGCGAGATCGAAACCTGCCTCAACCAGTTGCCGGGGATTCAGGAAGCGGTGCTGCTGGCCCGCGAAGATCAACCCGGCCAGCCGCGACTGGTGGCTTACTTCACCGAACAGGCGCAGGTCGAAGCGCTGCCGGTGGGCGAGTTGCGTGCGCAACTGCTCAGCCGTTTGCCGGAGTACATGGTGCCGACGGCGTTCGTCAAACTCGCCGCGCTGCCGCTGACCGCCAATGGCAAAGTCGACCGCAAGGCCTTGCCGGCGCCGGATCTGGCGGCGCTGTTCACCCGCGAGTACGCAGCGCCCGAAGGCGAGGTGGAAACCGCGCTGGCGCAGATCTGGGCCGACGTGCTGCAGGTCGAGCGGGTCGGGCGGCAGGATCACTTTTTCGAACTCGGCGGGCATTCTTTGCTGGCGATGCGCATGGTCTCGCAAGTGCGCCAGCGCCTGGGTGTCGAGCTGGCGCTGAGCGATCTGTTTGCCAACGCCGAACTGGCGGCGGTCGCGTCAGTGCTGAGCGAGGCCGGGCGCTGTGCGCAGCCGCAGATCGTGCCGGTCCCGCGTGACGGCGCGTTGCCGCTGTCGTTCGCCCAGCAACGCCTGTGGTTCCTCGCGCAAATGGAAGGCGCCAATACCGCCTACAACATTCCCGTGGCCCTGCGTCTGCGTGGCCGTCTCGATGACGCGGCGCTGCAACGCGCACTGGCACGGATCGTCGCCCGCCACGAAACCCTGCGCAGCCGCTTCGCGCAATTCAACGACGAAGCGCAGGTGCTGATTGCCCCGGTGGACACCGGTCTGCTGCTGCGGGTCGAAGACCTGCGCCAGCACCCGCAACCTGAGGAAACCCTACAGGCGCTGATTCAGGGCGAAGCTTCGGGGCCGTTCGACTTGCAGGACGATCCGTTGATTCGTGGGCGGCTGGTACGCCTGGCCGACGATCACCATGTGCTGTTGCTGACCCTGCACCACATCATCTCCGACGGCTGGTCGATGGGTGTTTTGACCCGCGAACTGATGGCGCTGTATCAGGCGTTCAGTCATGGCCAGCCGGATCCATTGCCGCCCCTGGCGCTGCAATACACCGACTACGCGGTGTGGCAACGGCGCTGGCTCAGTGGCGAAGTGCTGCAACGCCAGAGCGAGTACTGGCAACAGACCCTCGCGGGTGCCCCGGCACTGCTGATGCTGCCGACCGATCGCCCGCGCCCGGCGCAGCAGGACTATGCCGGCAGCAGCGTTGCCGTCGTGCTCGACGAACGCTTGAGCGCCGGGCTCAAAGCCTTGGGTCAGCGCCACGGCGTGACCCTGTACATGACGCTGATGAGTGCCTGGGCGATGTTGCTCAGCCGCTTGTCCGGGCAGGCTGAAGTGGTGATCGGTTCGCCGGTGGCCAACCGCACCCGCGCCGAAATCGAAGGCCTGATCGGCATGTTCGTCAACACCCTGGCGCTGCGCATCGACACCTCGGGCGAGCTGAGCGTCGAAGCACTGCTGGCGCGGGTCAAGGCGCAAACCCTGCAAGCGCAGGCGCATCAGGATCTGCCGTTCGAGCAAGTGGTGGAAATCACCCGGCCGGTGCGCAGCCTGGCGCACAGCCCGTTGTTCCAGACCTTGCTCAGTTGGGATGGCCTCGAAAGCCCGGCGCTGGCCCTCGGCGAACTGACGCTGGAGGGCGTGGCCGAGCCGAGCCACTTTGCCAAGTTCGACCTGTCGCTGAGCCTCAGTGAGTCCAACGGCATCATTCGCGGAGCGCTGGAATACGCCACGGCGTTGTTTGACCAGCGCACGGTCGAGCGCTTCACCGGTTACTTCCTGCGCCTGTTGCAGGCGATGGTCACCAACGATCAGGCAGTGCTGGAACACGCGCCGCTGCTGGCGCAGGAAGAACAGCAGCGCTTGCTGGTCGAGTTCAATGACACGCAGGTCGATTACAACCTCGATCAGACCATTCACGGTCTGTTCGAGGCGCAAGTGGCGCGCACGCCGCAGGCCATTGCGCTGCAAAGTGAGGAGCAGCGCCTGAGCTTTGCCGAACTCAACGCCCGGGCCAATCAACTGGCGCGGCACCTGCGTGAATTGGGCGTAGGGCCGGATGCGCGGGTGGCGATCTGCGTCGAGCGCGGTCTGGACATGGTGGTCGGGCTGCTGGCGATCCTCAAGGCCGGCGGCGGTTATGTGCCGCTGGATCCGGCGTATCCGCTGGAGCGTCTGGCTTACATGCTCGAGGACAGCGCGCCGCTGGCGGTGCTGGTGCAGGGTTCGACGCGTTCGTTGCTCGGCGAAGTCGCCGTGTCGGTGATCGATCTGGATCAGCCGCACTGGCAATCGCTGCCGACTGACAATCTATCGCTCGCTGAATTGACCCCGCAGCACACCGCCTACGTGATCTACACCTCCGGTTCCACTGGCCAACCGAAAGGCGTGATCAACGAACATCGCGGGGTGGTCAACCGCTTGCTGTGGATGCAGGACGCCTATCAACTCACCGCCAGCGACACGGTGTTGCAGAAGACCCCGTTCAGCTTCGACGTCTCGGTATGGGAGTTCTTCTGGCCGTTGATGACCGGCGCCCGACTGGTCATGGCCCGGCCCGAGGGGCACAAGGATCCGCAGTACCTCAGCGAAATCATCGAACGCGAACACATCACCACGCTGCACTTTGTTCCGTCGATGCTCGATGTGTTCCTCGCCCACGCCGACACCGCACGTTGCAGCAGCCTGCGGCAAGTCATGTGCAGCGGCGAAGCGTTGCCGGGCAGCGTGGTACGGCGCTTCAAGCAGCAACTGCCGGCCAGCCAATTACACAACCTCTATGGCCCGACCGAGGCCGCAGTGGACGTAACGGCATGGAATTGTGCCGGGCCGCTGGAGCAAACGCCGGACAACACGCCAATCGGCAAACCGATCGCCAACACCCGCATGTACATCCTCGATGCCCAGCAACAACCGGTGCCGCACGGCGTGGTTGGCGAGTTGTACATCGGTGGCGTGCAGGTGGCGCGTGGTTATCTGAATCGCCCGGAACTGAATGCCGAACGCTTCCTCAACGATCCGTTCCAGAGCAATGGGCGGATGTACCGCACCGGCGATGTCGCGCGTTACCTGCCGGACGGCAATATCGAATACCTCGGCCGTAATGACGATCAGGTGAAGATCCGTGGTTTGCGCATCGAACTTGGCGAGATTCAGGCTCGCATGACGCAGATCGACGGCGTGCAGGAAGCCGCCGTGCTGGCCCGCGAAGACGTGCCGGGCGACAAGCGTCTGGTCGCGTACTACACCGGCGCACCGCTGGAAATTGAAACACTGCGCGGCCACTTGCTGGAAAATCTGCCGGACTACATGGTGCCCGCCGTGTTCGTGCATCTCGATGCACTGCCGCTCAGCCCCAACGGCAAACTCGACCGCAAGGCACTGCCGGCCCCGGATCTGGCGGCGCTGACCGCCCGTGAATACGAAGCGCCGGTCGGCGAAGTGGAAATCGTCCTCGCGCAGCTCTGGGCTGAATTGCTCAAGGTCGAGCGGGTAGGGCGCCATGACCATTTCTTTGAACTCGGCGGCCACTCGCTGCTGGCGGTGAATCTGGTGGCGCGGATGCGTCGTGCCGGTCTGACCGCCGACATTCGCGTGCTGTTCAACCAGCCGACCCTGGCTGCACTGGCCGCTGCCGTGGGTGGCGAGCCCGAGGCCGAAGTCGCGGCCAACCTGATCACTGCGGACTGCACGAGTATCACTCCCGAGTTGCTGCCACTGGTGGCGCTCGACCAGCCAAGCATCGACCGCATCGTCGCCAGCATCCCCGGCGGCGTGGCCAACGTGCAGGACATTTACCCGCTGGCGCCGTTGCAGACGGGGATCCTGTTCCATCACCTGTCCGCCGCGCAGGGCGATCCGTACGTGTTGCAGGCACAGTTTGCGTTCGCTGACGAGCAACGCCTTGACGCTTTCACCCAGGCCTTGCAGAACGTAATCCATCGCCACGACATCCTGCGCACTTCGCTGTTCTGGGATGGGCTGCAAGACCCGGTGCAAGTGGTTTGGCGTGAGGCGCCGCTGGCGTGCGAATGCCTGGAACTGCATGACGCGGACGGCGATGTACTGGAGCAATTGCGCCAACGCTTCGACGCTGCGCAATACCGCATGGCCGTCAATCAGGCGCCACTGATGCGCGTTGTGCACGCCTGGGACACCGCCAATCAACGTGTGGTGGCGTTGCTGCTGTTCCATCACCTGGTGATGGACCACGTGGCGCTGGAGGTGCTGCAACATGAAATGCAGACGTTCCTGATCGGCCAGCCGCAACGTCTGGCCGAGCCAGTGCCGTATCGCAACTATGTGGCGCACAGCCGTGGCGCAATCAGTGATCAGGCGCATGAAGCGTTCTTCCGCGAAATGCTCGGTGACATCAGCGAACCGAGCGCACCGTACGGCCAGCAGAGCATTGCCGAGGGCCACGCCGCGGAAGCACGACGGGTACTCGACCTCGATCTGAGTCAGCGCGTCAGGGCCAAGGCCCGGCGTCTGGGGATCAGCGCCGCGAGCCTGATGCATCTGGCCTGGGCGCAGGTGCTGGGAAAACTCTCCGGGCGTGACGCGGTGGTGTTCGGCACCGTGTTGCTGGGGCGGTTGCAGGCGGGCGAGGGCGCCGAGCGCGCGCTGGGGGTGTTCATCAACACCTTGCCGCTGCGCGTCGATCTCGGGCAACGCTCGGCGCAGGAAGCCGCGCTCGCCACCCACCAACAGTTGAACGCGCTGCTGCAACATGAGCATGCGCAATTGGCACTGGCCCAGCGTTGCAGTGGTATGCCCGCCGGCACGCCGTTGTTCAGCACGCTGTTCAACTATCGCCACAGTGCAACTGCCGGCACGCCTTCCCCGGAGGCGGCGAACGCGTGGCAAGGCGTGCAGCTGCTCAATACCCAGGAGCACACCAATTACCAGTTGAGCGTGAGTGTCGATGACTTCGGCGAAGGTTTCGGCTTCACCGCACTGGCTGCCCCCGGCATTGATCCCGCACGCATCTGCGAATACCTGCAACGAGCGGTGAGCAACCTGCTGCAGGCGCTGGAGCAGACACCGCAAGTGAGCGTTGACCAGGTGTCGATCCTGGCGCCGGACGAACGCCGGCAATTGCTGGTCGAGTTCAACACCACCGAGCGGGAATACCCGCGTGCGCTGACCGTGCACGCATTGTTCGAAAGGCAAGTGGCGGCAGATCCGCACGCCATCGCTGTCGTGCATCGCGGGCAAACGTCGAGTTATGGCGATTTGAATGATCGGGCCAACCGCTTGGCCCACTACCTGATCGCTCAAGGCGTACAGCCGGGCGATCATGTGGCGATCCTGCTGCCGCGCTCGCGGGAGCTGTTGCTCGCGCAGCTGGCGATTGCCAAGTGCGCAGCGGCCTATGTGCCGCTGGACATCAACGCGCCGAGCGAGCGCCAGGCGTTCATGCTCGAGGACAGCCGCGCCGTGGCGTTGCTGACCCTGCGTGGCGAAAACATCGACTATCCACTGCAGCGCATCGATCTGGATGCCCTGACGCTGAATGACCAGCCTGCGCACAACCCGAATCTGGCGCAGTCTTCGGAGTCGCTGGCGTACATCATGTACACCTCCGGTTCTACTGGCACGCCGAAGGGTGTGATGGTGCCGCACCGTGGCATCGCTCGCCTGGTGCTGAACAACGGTTATGCCGATTTCAACCCGCAGGATCGCGTGGCGTTTGCCTCCAACCCGGCGTTCGACGCCAGCACCATGGACATCTGGGGGCCACTGCTCAACGGCGGACGCGTGGTGGTGATCGATCACCAGACCCTGCTGGATCCGCACGCGCTCGCTCGTGAATTGAGCGCCAGCGGCGCGACAATCCTGTTTGTCACCACGGCGCTGTTCAACCAGTACGTGCAACTGATTCCGCAGGCCCTGAAAGGCTTGCGCATGGTTCTGTGCGGCGGTGAACGCGGCGATCCGGCAAGCTTCCGCCGCTTGCGGGCCGAGGCGCCACAGTTGCGCATCGTGCATTGCTACGGCCCGACTGAAACCACCACGTACGCCACCACGTTTGAAGTGCACGAAGTGGCGGAAAATGCCGAAAGCGTGCCGATTGGCGGGCCGATCTCCAACACCCAGGTGTATGTGCTCGATGCGCACCAGCAGCCGGTGCCGATGGGCGTGACCGGCGAGTTGTACATCGGCGGGCAGGGCGTGGCCCTCGGTTACTTGAACCGTGCCGATCTGACGGCGGAAAAATTCCTGCCCGATCCGTTCAGCGACCGTCCGGGCGCGTTGCTCTACCGCACTGGCGACCTCGTGCGCTGGCTGGCGCCGGGGCAGCTCGATTGCATCGGACGCAATGACGATCAGGTGAAAATCCGTGGTTTCCGCATCGAACTCGGCGAGATCGAAAATCGTCTGCTGGGCTACCCGGGGATCAACGAAGCGGTGGTGCTCGCCCGGCGCGATGGTCAGGAACCGCTGCGGCTGGTGGCCTACTACACCGCGCACGACGGCACGCTGGACCTCGCCGACCTGCGTGAGCATTTGCAGGCGCAGTTGCCGGAATACATGGTGCCGAGTGCCTGGGTGCAGCTCGATGCCTTGCCGCTGAACAACAACGGCAAGGTCGATCGCAAAGCCTTGCCCGAACCAGATGCTGCGGCGTTGTTCACCCGTGAATACGTTGCGCCGCAAGGTGAACTGGAAACTGCGCTGGCGCAGATCTGGGCCGAGACCCTGCAAGTCGAACAGATCGGCCGCCATGACCACTTCTTCGAACTCGGCGGGCATTCGTTGCTGGCGATGCGCATGCTGTCGCAGGTGCGTCAGCGTCTGGGCGTCGAATTGCCCCTGAGCGAGTTGTTTGCCGATCCGCATCTCAGCGCGGTGGCCGAAGTGTTGAATCGCGCCGGGCGCAGCACGCTGCCGGAGATCGTCGCGGCGGCGCCTGATCAAGCGTTGCCGTTGTCCTTCGCTCAGCAGCGCCTGTGGTTCCTCGCGCAAATGGACGGCGGCAACTCGGCCTACAACATTCCGCTTGGCCTGCGCCTGCGCGGGCAACTCGATGGCGAAGCGCTGCAACGCGCATTGGCGCAGATCGTAGCGCGGCACGCCACCCTGCGCAGCCGTTTCGTCAGCATCGACGATCAGGCGCAGGTGCTGATTGCGCCGGTCGATAGCGGCCTGCTGTTGCCGATTGAAGACCTGGGCCAGGACCCGCAGGCCGAAGCCAGCGTGCAGGCGCTGCTCGCGCAGGAAGCCGCGACAGCCTTCGATCTACAACGCGATCCACTGATTCGCGGACGCCTGATACGTCTGGCCGACGAGCACCATGTGCTGTTGCTGACCGTGCATCACATCGTCGCCGATGGCTGGTCGATGGGCGTGCTGACCCGTGAGCTGATGGCGCTGTATCAGGCCTTCAGTCACGGTCAGCCGGATCCATTGCCACCGTTGACGCTGCAATACGGCGACTACGCCGTGTGGCAACGGCGCTGGCTCAGCGGCGAGGTGCTGCAGCGGCAAAGCGATTACTGGCAGCAGACTCTCGCCGGCGCACCGGCGTTGCTGACCCTGCCCACCGACCGTCCGCGTCCGCCACAGCAGGACTTTGCCGGTAGCAGCGTCGAAGTACGGCTGGACGAGCGCCTGAGCGCCGGGCTCAAAGCCTTGAGTCAGCGCCACGGCGTGACCCTGTTCATGACCCTGATGAGTGCCTGGTCGCTACTGTTGAGTCGTCTGTCCGGGCAGTCCGACGTGGTGATCGGCTCGCCGGTGGCCAACCGCACCCGGGCCGAAATCGAAGGCCTGATCGGCATGTTCGTCAACACCTTGGCGCTGCGCATCGACACCTCGGGTGAACCGAACGTGGCCACACTGCTGGCGCGGGTCAAGGCGCGCACGCTGGAGGCGCAGGCGCATCAGGATCTGCCGTTCGAGCAGGTGGTGGAAATCGCCCGGCCGGCGCGCAGTCTGGCGCACAGCCCGTTGTTCCAGAGCACGCTGAGCTGGGACAGCAGCGTCGGGCCGAACCTGGCGCTGGGCGATCTGAGTCTTGAAGGGGTGGCCGCGCCGGGCCGGGTGGCCAAGTTCGACCTGACTTTGACCCTGGGTGAGGTCAACGGGGTGATTCGCGGTTCGCTGGAATACGCTACGGCGTTGTTCGATCAAGCGACCGTCGAGCGTTACGTCGGCTACTTGCAGCGCCTGCTGGCGGCGATGGTCAACGATGAGCAGACCGTGCTGGAGCGGGTGCCGTTACTCGCCGAGTCTGAGCGTCAGCGCTTGCTCTACGACTTCAACGCCACCGCACGCGAATACCCGCAAACCCTGACCGTGCACGGGATTTTCCAGCAGCAGGCAGCGGCGCATCCGAAGGCGGTGGCGGCGGTGCATGGCGAGCATTCGTTGAGCTACTTTGAGCTGAACGCCCAGGCCAACCGACTGGCGCATCACTTGATCAGTCAAGGCGTACAGCCGGGCGATCATGTGGCGATCCTGCTGCCGCGTTCGCTGGAATTGCTGGTGGCGCAACTGGCGATTGCCAAGTGCGCGGCGGCCTATGTGCCGCTGGATATCAATGCCCCGAGCGAGCGTCAGGCGTTCATGGTCGAGGACTGTCAGGCAGCGGCGTTGCTGACCCTCAGCAGTGTAGTCATCGACTACGCTGCGCCACGTATCGACCTTGACCGCTTGATCCTTAGCGGCCAACCGACGCACAACCCGAACCTGCTGCAATCCTCGGAAGCGCTGGCGTACATCATGTACACCTCCGGCTCCACGGGCACCCCGAAAGGCGTGATGGTGCCGCACCGCGCCATCGGCCGCCTGGTGCTGAACAACGGCTACGCCGATTTCAATGCGCAGGACCGCGTGGTGTTCGCCTCCAACCCGGCGTTCGACGCGAGCACCATGGACATCTGGGGGCCGCTGCTCAACGGCGGGCGGGTGCTGGTGATCGATCATCAGACCCTGCTTGATCCAAACGCATTCGGCCGTGAGTTGAGTGCCTCTGGGGCGACCGTGCTGTTCGTCACCACGGCGCTGTTCAACCAGTACGTGCAGCTGATTCCGCAGGCGCTCAAAGGCTTGCGCATTCTGCTGTGTGGCGGTGAGCGCGGCGACCCGGCGGCGTTCCGTCGACTGCTGGCCGAGGCGCCCGCGCTACGCATCGTGCATTGCTACGGCCCGACCGAAACCACCACTTACGCCACCACCTTCGAAGTGCGTGAAGTGGCGGAAAACGCCGAGAGCGTGCCGATTGGCGGGCCGATCTCCAACACTCAGGTGTACGTGCTCGACGCGCATCAGCAACCGGTGCCGATGGGCGTGACCGGCGAGTTGTACATCGGCGGGCAGGGCGTGGCGCTGGGTTACCTGAACCGCGCCGATCTGACCGCCGAGAAGTTCCTGCGCGATCCGTTCAGCGATCAACCGGGCGCGCTGCTGTATCGCACCGGCGACCTCGCACGCTGGCTGGCGCCGGGGCAGCTCGATTGCATCGGGCGCAATGACGATCAGGTGAAGATTCGTGGTTTCCGTATCGAACTGGGCGAAATCGAAAACCGCCTGCTCAACTGCCAGGGGATCAAGGAAGCGGTGGTGCTGGCGCGCCGCGATGGTCAGGACATCACCCGTCTGGTGGCGTACTACACCGCGCACGCCGGCCGTCTGGACAGTGCCGATCTGCACGCGCAGTTGCTGGCGCGACTGCCGGAATACATGGTGCCGAGCGCGTGGGTGCAACTGGATGTCCTGCCGTTGAACAACAACGGCAAGGTCGACCGCAAGGCGCTGCCGGCGCCGACACAGGCAGCGATGCTCAGCCGGGTGTATGTCGCGCCGATCTCGGCGCTGGAACAACATTTGGCGCGGATCTGGGCTGGCTTGTTGCAGCTCGAGCAGGTCGGTCGTCACGACAACTTCTTCGAACTGGGCGGGCATTCGTTGCTGGCGATGCGCATGCTGTCGCAGGTGCGCCAGCAGCTGGGCGTCGAGCTGACACTCGCCGAGCTGTTTGCCAACCCCGAGCTGGCCGCCGTCGCCGAGGTGTTGAGCCGGGCGGGGCGCAGCACCTTGCCGGATATTTTGCCGGCGCCCCGCGATCAGCTATTGCCGCTGTCATTCGCCCAGCAACGCCTGTGGTTCCTGGCACAGATGGACGGCGGCAACAGCGCCTACAACATCCCGGTCGGTCTGCGCTTGCGCGGTCGGCTGGATGAAGACGCGCTGCAACGGGCACTGGCACGCATCGTCGCGCGTCACGAAACCTTGCGCAGCCGCTTCAGCCAGATCGACGATCAGCCGCAGGTGCGGATTCTGCCGGCCGACACCGGTCTGTTGCTGCCGCTGGAAGACCTGCGTCAGCACCCGCAGGCTGATAACGCCTTGCGCGGCCTGATCGAGGAGCAGGCCTGCGCTTCGTTCAATCTGCAGCACGATGCGCTGCTGCGCGGACGTCTGGTGCGTCTGGCGGATGATCATCATGTGCTGTTGCTGACGCTGCACCACATCATCGCCGATGGTTGGTCGATGGGCGTGCTGACCCGCGAGCTGGCCGCGTTGTATCAAGCGTTCAGCCGTGGCGAAGACGATCCGCTGCCGCCGCTGGCGCTGCAATACACCGACTACGCGGTGTGGCAGCGGCGCTGGCTCAGTGGCGAGGTGCTGCAGCGCCAGAGCGATTACTGGCAGCAGACCCTGGCCGGCGCGCCAGCCCTGCTGACCCTGCCCACCGACCGTCCGCGTCCGCCACAGCAGGACTATTCCGGCAGCCGCGTCGACATGCTGCTCGATGAACAGTTGAGCGCCGGTTTGAAAGCCTTGTGTCAGCGTCGCGCGGTGACGCCGTACATGGTGATCATGAGCGCATGGGCGATGTTGCTCAGCCGTTTGTCCGGGCAGAGCGACGTAGTGATCGGTTCGCCAGTGGCCAACCGCACCCGCGCCGAGATCGAAGGCCTGATCGGCATGTTCGTCAACACCCTGGCACTGCGCATCGATACCTCGGGTGAGCCGAGCGGCGAAACGCTGCTGGCGCGGGTCAAGGCGCAGACTCTGGACGCTCAGGCGCATCAGGATCTGCCGTTCGAACAAGTGGTGGACATCAGCAAACCAGTCCGCAGTCTGTCGCACAGCGCGTTGTTCCAGACCATGCTCAGTTGGGACAACAACGACGGTCCTAGCCTGACCCTCGGCGACCTGACCCTGGAAGGCGTGGCCGGCGACAGCCACTTTGTGAAATTCGATCTGTCGCTGAGTCTTGGCGATTCGCACGACGGCATTCGCGGCTCGCTACGCTATGCCACGGCCTTGTTCGATGAGTCGACGGTGCAGCGTTTTGTCGGCTACTTCCAGCGGCTGCTGGCGGCGCTAATCAACGACGATCAGGCCGTGCTTGCGCAAGTGCCGTTGCTGGACCGGCAGGAGCAGCAGCGCTTGCTCGTCGACTTCAATGCCAGTGAGGTCGATTGTCCGTTGGAGCAGCCGCTGCACGGCTTGTTTGAAGCGCAAGTGCGGCGCAAACCGGACGCCATCGCGCTGCAATCCGCGCAAGGAAACCTGACCTACCGCGAGCTCAATCAGCGCGCTAACCGTTTGGCGCAGCACCTGCGCGAACTCGGTGTGCAGCCGGATGCGCGGGTGGCGATCTGCGTCGAGCGCGGGCTGGATCTGGTGGTCGGTCTGCTCGGTATCCTCAAGGCCGGTGGTGCGTATGTGCCGCTGGATCCGGGGTATCCGGCGGAGCGTCTGGCGTACATGCTCAAGGACAGCGCGCCAGTGGCGGTGCTGGTGCAAACGGCGACTCGCGCCTTGTTCGATGCGTCTGCGGCGACGTTGATCGACCTGGATCATGGCAGCTGGCAACAGTTGCCGGATCACGATTCGCCAGTGCCGGGCCTCAGCGCCTCGAGCCTCGCGTACATGATCTACACCTCGGGTTCCACCGGGTTGCCGAAGGGCGTGATGATCGAGCATCGCAGCGCCTGCAACATGGTGCATTGGGGTTCGCAGATTTCCCCGCCGACCGAACATGGCGCGTTATTGCAAAAGGCACCGTTCAGCTTCGACAGTTCGGTGTGGGAGATCTTCTGGCCGCTTTGTTCCGGGATGCGCCTGGTGCTGGCACGGCCGGACGGCAACCGCGATTCGGCGTATGTGGTGCAGACCATTCGCGAGCAGCAGGTGACGGTGGTCAAGTTCGTTCCTGCGCTGCTGCAGCAGTTCATCGAACAGGAAGGTGTCGAGCAATGCACCAGCCTGACCGATGTGCTTAACGGTGGCGGCGAACTCAGTGCAGCGCTGGCCCGCCAGGTGCGCGATCGCCTGCCGTGGGTGCGGTTGCATAACGTTTACGGCCCGACTGAGACCACGGTGGACAGCACGGGCTGGACGCTGGAACCGGAAATGCCGGTACCGGCCAACGTGGTGCCAATCGGCACAGCCTTGAGTAACACGCGGCTGTACGTGCTTGATGCGTATGGTCAACCAGTGCCACAAGGCGTCAGCGGTGAGTTGCACATCGGCGGCGTCGGCGTGGCGCGTGGTTATCACGGTTTGCCGGAAATGCAGGCCGAGCGCTTCATCGACAGCCCGTTTGTGGCGGGTGATCGCCTGTACCGCACGGGAGATCTGGCGCGCTACAACAACCACGGCGAACTGGAATTCCTTGGTCGCAACGACTTCCAGATCAAGCTGCGTGGCTTGCGCCTGGAGCCGGGTGAAATCGAGGCGCGGCTGATCGAACATCCGGCGATTCGTGAAGCGGTGGTGATGGTGCGCGATGAGCGTCTGGTGGCCTGGTACACCGTGCGTTCCGGCGTGGAAGCACCGAGTCTTGAGACGTTGCGCAGCCATGTGCTGGAGCGCCTGCCGGAATACATGGTGCCGGGCGCGTTCGTGTTGCTCGACGCCTTGCCGCTGACACCAAACGACAAGATCGACCGCAAGGCCTTGCCGGAGCCGGGGGCCGATGCGGTGATCAACCGCCCATACGTGGCGCCACAGGGTGACGTCGAAACCGCGCTGGCGCAGATCTGGGGCGAGGTGCTTGGCGTCGAACAGGTCGGTCGCCATGACAACTTCTTCGAACTGGGCGGGCATTCGTTGCTGGCGGTGAAGCTGGTCAATCTGATGCAACGGGCCGGGCTGTCGCTGTCGCTGGCCGAACTGTTCCAGCATCCGAGCGTCGAGTCTGCCGCTGCGCTGCTCAGTCAGGGCGAGGCGGTGAGTCAGCCTGAAGGGCTGGTCGTGGTGCGTGCCGGGACGCACGGCACGCCGCTGTTCCTGATGCACGAATTCAGCGGCAGGGACGTGTATTTCCCGACGCTGGCCCAGCACATCGGTGGCGAGTTCCCGATTTACGGCCTGCCCGGCGTGCCGTTGGGTCAAGCGCAATTGCGCACGCTGGAGTGCATGGCGCAGCGCATGGTCGGGATCATCCGCGCCGTGCAGGCACATGGGCCGTATCGATTGGCAGGCTGGTCGTTCGGTGGGGTGCTGGCGCATGAGGTCGCGCAGCAATTGCTCGGCCTCGATGAGCCGGTGGAATTCATCGGCATGCTCGACAGCTACGCGCCAAACCCGCTCGCTCAGGACAAGGCGCTGTGGAGCGGCGAGGGCCTCGACAAGCGCCAGTTGCTCGGCCATTGCCGTGGCCGTTCGTTGATGCTCGGTGCCGAAAGCGAGGCAGCACTGGCGGCGGTGCAAGCACTGGAAGCGCAAGTCGAACAACTGGATTTCCCCGAGCTGTTCAAGCGTTGCCAGGCACAGCAACTGACCGATCCGGAACTGGCGGCGGTCAGCGCGACGGACGCCTGGCATTACTTTGATCGCGAAGCGGCGCATCGCCTGGCGCTGGCGCATTACCGGGTCAGCCCGGCGAGCCAGACGATCCATCTGTTCCGTGCACAGGAGTTGATGGACGGCCAGTCGCTGCCGAGCCCGACGCGCGGCTGGGAAGAGCGCTTCGATATTGGCTTGCTGCACTGCATCGACATCCCCGGCGATCACCGGACCATGATGAAGCACCCGCACATCCAGGCACTCGGCCAGGCCATTACCCAGGCCTTGGAAACCTTGGTAGCGCCGGAACCGACGCTGTATCAACCGCTGTTGACGATTCAGACCGGGCAGCCGGGGCATGCGCCGATTTTCTGTGTGCCGGGGGCGGGTGACAGTGTCACCGGGTTCATTCACCTGACCGAGGCGATCGGCCCGGAATGGCCGATCATCGGTCTGCAACCGCGTGGGCTGGACGGCGTCAGTGTGCCGCACAGCGCGGTCGAAGCCGCTGCCGCGTTCTACCTGCAGGCCATCGAGCAGATTCACCCGCAAGGGCCGCTGCACCTGATCGGCCATTCGTTCGGCGGCTGGGTCGCGCACGCCATGGCCGCGCAGTTGCAAGCGGTCGGGCGCGAGGTGGCATCGCTGACGTTGATCGACAGCGAGGCACCCGGTGGTGACGGCACGGCGGGCAAGCCGTACACGGCCACTGCCGCGCTGCAACGGTTGATCGACACCCTGCAACTGTCCTGTGGCAAATCGCTGGGCATCGATCCTGCGACCTTCGCCAACGCCGACGACACCACGCAACTGCGCCTGCTGCACGAAGGCATGGTGCGTGCCGGGGTGTTGTCGGAGCGGGCGGCGCCGAATGCGATGCACGGCCCGGTGCGGACCTTCGCCAGCGCCTTGCGCACGGTCTATCAACCGCGTCTGGCCTACACCGGGCCGGTGCGGCTGGTGCTGGTTGATGACCCGACGCTGGACGAGTGGGGCAATCAGCGCGAACAGGCGGCGGTGCTTGCAGGCTGGCAGCGGCAGGTCAGCGATCTGGCGGTGTGGTACGGGCCGGGTAACCACTTCACGATTCTCAAGGCGCCCAACGTCTTCAGTTTCGCCGCGTGGTGGCATGACGGTCTGTCGCTGGCGGTCGGCGAAGTGCTGTCCTGAGTGTTGTTTCTCTATCAAGACCCGGCCACTGGCCGGGTTCATCCCTGAACGGACTTGTGGTTATTTATGGAAAAGTCGAAGTTGCGCAAAGTCGGTATGGGGTTGGCGTTGGCGGCGGTGGCCGGGTTGGTGCTGTACACGGTGCAGGCACCCGCCGAAGCGCCGAAATACCAGACGGCGCCGGTTGAACGCTCGGATATCGAAAACACCGTGCTTGCCACCGGTTTGCTCGAAGGCGTCAAGCAGGTGGACGTCGGCGCTCAGGTGTCGGGGCAGTTGAAGTCGCTCAAGGTCAAGGTCGGCGACAAGGTGAAGAAGGGCCAGTGGCTGGCCGAGATCGATCCGCTGGTGCTGCAGAACACCCTGCGTCAGGCTCAAGTCGATGAGGAAAATCTGCAGGCGCAAAAGCGTGCCACGCAAGCTCAACTCAAGCAGACCAAAGCGATTTACGAGCGTTATCAGAACCTGCAGGAAGACGCCTCGATCTCGCGTCAGGATTTCGAGACTGCGCAATCGAACTACGAGGTGCAGCAGGCCAACCTGCTGTCGCTGGACGCGCAGATCAAGAGCGCGCACATCCAGATCGACACCGCCAAGGTCAACCTCGCGTATACGCGGATCGTCGCGCCGATCGATGGCGATGTGGTCGGCATCGTCACCCAGGAAGGCCAGACCGTGATTGCCAATCAGCTGGCACCCGTGCTGCTGAAACTGGCGGATCTGGACACCATGACCATCAAGGCCCAAGTGTCGGAAGCCGACGTGATCCACATTGCGCCGGGGCAGGAGGTGTATTTCACCATTCTCGGCGAGGACAAACGCTATTATGGCAAGCTGCGCGGCACCGAGCCGGCGCCGCAGAACTTCCTCGAAACACCGCCGGCCGGTACGCCGAAACAAAACACCGCGGTGTTCTACAACGCGCTGTTCGAGGTGCCCAACCCCGACCATCGCTTGCGCATTTCGATGACCGCGCAGGTGCGCATCGTCCTCGATACCGCGCAATCGGTACTGACCGTGCCGGTGGCCGCGCTCGGTCCGCGCAACGCCGATGGCAGCTTTCCGGTGCGGGTGCTGGACGCCAAGGGCCAGGCGCAGTCGCGTAACGTGCAGACCGGGATCAACAACAACGTCAAAGTGCAGATCAATCAGGGCCTCAGCGAAGGCGAGCGGGTGGTGATCGGTGATCCGTTGCCCGCCGTGGCGGGGGCTTGAGCATGACGCAGCCGCTACTGCAACTGACCGGCATCACCCGCAGTTTTACCGCCGGCGACCGTGAATTTCTCGCACTGAAGAACATCAACCTGACGATCAATGCCGGGGAAATGGTGGCGATCATCGGCGCCTCCGGCTCCGGCAAGTCAACCTTGATGAACATCCTCGGCTGTCTCGATTACGCCACCGCCGGCAGCTACAAGATCAACGGTCAGGAGACCCGCGACCTTGACGATCAGGCGCTGGCTGAGCTGCGCCGCGATTACTTCGGCTTCATCTTCCAGCGGTATCACTTGCTGCCGCATTTGAGCGCGATGCACAACGTCGAGATGCCGGCGATTTATGCTGGCATTCCCGCGCCGCAACGCCACGCCCGCGCCCGCGAGCTGCTGGCGCGACTGGGTCTCGATGGGCACCTGACCCACCGGCCGAGCCAGCTCTCCGGCGGTCAGCAGCAGCGGGTGAGTATCGCCCGGGCCTTGATGAACGGCGGGGAAGTGATCCTCGCCGACGAACCCACCGGCGCCCTCGACACCGCCAGCGGCAAAGAGGTGATGCGCATCCTGCTGGAGCTGCACGCGGCCGGGCACACGGTGATTCTGGTGACCCACGATCCGAAAGTCGCGGCCAACGCCGAACGCATCATCGAAGTCAGCGACGGTGAAATCCTCAGCGACCGCCGCAACCAGCGCGACACCGGGCAACTGCCGGGTGAAGACGTGCCGCCAAAACCCCCGGCGACCCGCCGCCTGGTGGCCAGCCTCGGGCTGTTCAAGGAAGCCTTCAACATGGCCTGGGTGGCGCTGATTTCACACCGTATGCGCACCTTGCTGACCATGCTCGGGATCGTCATCGGCATCACTTCGGTGGTGTCGATTTCGGCGATCGGCGAGGGCGCGAAAAACTACGTGCTCAAGGACATTTCGGCGATCGGCAGCAACACCATCGACATCTATTCCGGCACCAGTTTCGGCGACAAGCGCGCCGCCTCGATCGAGACACTGGTGCCGGCGGATGTCACCGCGCTGAATCAACTGTATTACGTCGACAGCGCCACCCCGGTGGTCGGCCGCAGCATGCTCCTGCGCTATCGCAACATCGACCTCGACGCGCAGATCAACGGCGTCAGCGAGCAGTATTTTCAGGTGCGCGGAATCAAACTGGAGGCGGGCATCACCTTCAGCGAGAGTGATGCACGGCGCCAGGCGCAGGTGGTGGTGATCGACTACAACACCCGGCATCGGCTGTTCGCCGAGGGCGTCGATCCGCTGGGCCAGGTGATCCTGATCGGCAACCTGCCGTGCACGGTGATCGGCGTGGCAGCCGAGAATAAAAACCTGTTTGCCTCAGGCAAGACCCTGAACGTCTGGGTGCCGTACGAAACCGCTGCCGGGCGCCTGCTCGGCCAGCGCTTCCTCGACAGCATCAGCGTGCGGATCAAGGACGGCCAGTCGAGCAAAGTTGTGGAAAATCACGTCACCCAATTGATGCTGCAACGCCATGGCATCAAGGATTTCTACACCAACAACCTCGACAGCGTGATGCAGACCGTGCAGAAAACTAGCCGCTCGCTGGCCTTGCTGCTGTCGCTGATCGCGGTGATTTCGCTGGTGGTCGGCGGCATCGGCGTGATGAACATCATGCTGGTGTCTGTCACCGAGCGCACGCGCGAGATCGGCATTCGCATGGCGGTCGGCGCGCGCCAGTCGGACATTCGTCAGCAGTTTCTGGTGGAAGCGGTGATGGTCTGCCTGCTCGGCGGGGCCATCGGCATTTCCCTGTCGTATGCCATCGGCCACCTGTTTTCGGTGTTCATCAAGGAGTGGGAGATGGTCTTCTCCATGGCCTCGGTGGTGACGGCGGTGATCTGCTCGACGCTGATCGGCATCGTTTTCGGTTTCGTACCGGCGCGAAATGCCTCGCGCCTGGACCCGATCGAGGCGTTGGCACGGGACTGATTGCCGGATCTGATTGGCCGGGCTTGTGCCTGAAGTGCACAAATCGAAAGGGACGGGTCATCAACCCGTCCCTGTTTTTCGTCCAGGCCTGCTGGCGATGGCGGCCTGACAGCCAACCGGTCCCCAACTGAATGCACCCAATCCAATTGTGGGAGCCAGCCTGCTGGCGATGACGGCCTACAAGCCGATCACCCTCCCAACTGAATGCACTCATTCCAACTGTGGGAGCGGGCTTGCTCGCGAAAGCGGCCTGCCAGACAACATCAAAACAACAGAGCAGACCCCGCACATAAACGCACCCCTGCAACCACGTTTAAAGTACACGAACCGTTACGCCATAACGGCTACAACACCTTGCGCCGTTACCTACGCGTACGCCAGAATCCGCCGGCTTACACGACTATGGGTCGGGCTATATCGTTTCCCTGTCACTGCAAAACAGTGATGGGGTTTGGTAGCCCGTCTCGAGTTGTATTGCGACACCTTCATTGCTGTCCCTTTTTTGAGGAATAGCTTTGTATGGTGGGCATGCGTGGGGCTCATTCGTGAGCGCCGGGTTTCCCAATTCGACCGGTCTACCAACCCGCGCATGGCCGCCACCCGCCGTTTGGTAGCGAGGGTGATGGCTCCTATTGTTCAGAGTCGTTAGCGGCCGCCAGCGACATGGCCCGCGACATTGGCGACAACCCACAGTGCCGGGCCATGCTGATGCTGCATCAGGTGATCATGCTCAGTGAACTGATGGTCAACCGAGTACTGGACGGCCGCCGCGTACCGAACTAACTGCCCGGTCCCCTGTAGGAGCTGCCGCAGGCTGCGATCTTTTGACGTTGCTTTAAAAAACAAGATCAAAAGATCGCAGCCTTCGGCAGCTCCTACAGTGAGTAATCCTTTCAAAGTAACTCGATCGGAGTACCCGCTGATGTCCGAAATGGATAATGTTGTGCCCAAGGAATAGGCGCTGGCAGATCTGGCCTCTTCGCGAGCAAGCCCGCTCCCACAGTGGATCTGCGTTGGTCACTGCTTAAGTGCCCGGCAAAGATCCCTTGTAGACGTGAGCCTGCTCGAGATTGCCATTAAATAAGTCCCTACCCTTATCCGTTGTATTCAGATTGTCCTGAGTAGGTGGCGGTTGCGGGGTATCAAGCCCGGATTACCTGATACCGTACCCGTTTGCCGTGTCGCCTCCAAAACCCAGATCTCTTAAAGCCTTCGTTTCTCCTGTGGCCGGATAAATCGCCCAGCGTTTGCCAGTGCCGGCCGAATCAGCCGCCCAGCACCATGCACTTTCTGTCGCTAAGCCCGCATAGGTGCTGACATATGAACGCCACTCCGCCAAGGACGGAATTCGCCCACCCTGATTAGCCGCCGCATTGCTGCATTGGGTATAGGTATTGAACACGCTGGTTCCGAAGATTCGATACACGTTCGAGACTGAAACAGGGTAGGACACCGTCTGGTTTGCACTATCGCGAACCGTAATGACAGCGGTACCGTTGCCTTTGGAAATCACCCGACCATTGGTGATATTCACTTCTGCGGCCGCCGAGTTGCTTGATGAGTATTGATAGGGTGGGACGCCCCCGCTTGCCTGCCTGTCGACAAAACTGCCAGCCGGAGGATTTGTGGGGGTGTGATCGGAACGGAAAATCCAGCCGCCAAGCGATACAGGCTCGGTATTGATAACCAGAGCAAGAGCCGCTTTGATCGTGTAGGTACGCACAGGGAATACCACCGCCTCACTCTCCACCGTGCTCTGACCAAGCGCCGCTTTAAACTCCAATGCCAGGTTGCTGCCATCCTGCAGGTTTTTGATTTCAGCGATTGCAATATCGGAAGTGAAGAACTGGTTAGCGATCCAGTCGTCGTTGGTGAAGGCCGTCGGCGCGCTCCAGATCTCGCGCACGTAGGCGCTGCCGTCGGCATTGGTCCCGTGCAGGCGCAACCAGACGTATTGGTCGAGGGCGATCAGCGGCCAGTCACCCATGCGTACGGAAGCTTGGGTCAGGTCGCCGGTATACAGTTCCGGGCCGGCGCCGTCGTTGTCGGCCTGCTCGATGGTGGGGCTGGCCAGTGCGCTCTGCGGCATTGCTTGCACCGTCAGGTCAAATACCCGGGACGGTGTTGGATGGCCATCAATGAAGACGACGTAGGAGACTTTTACCCGCTTACCCAGGTTGAACGCCACCACGCTGTTCGGGATTTCAAACTCAAGCCCTTCGCTTACCGCACGGGGCACTGAGGTGTGCGACCCGCCGGCCGGCGTGCCGTCAGCGCCAGTCCAGGTGACGATGATTTCATGGTTTGGCAGCAACGCGCTGTTGTCCGGCACCACAATGGTCAAGGTGTCCCTGACCAGCAGCGGGTTGAGTGCGCTGTCGCCGTTGTTCTCCTTGATCGACGGGGCGAGCAGTTCCAGCGCGACTCCCACGGTGAACACCAACGGATTCGAGTAACTGGTCTTGCCCGTCTCGAACCGCAGGATGTTGTAGCTGACGCTGAGTTTCTCCCCACGCCGCGCTTCGAAATGCTTCTGCACAAAGGCTGCATCAAGCGGGAAATCCACGGGTCTGCCGGCAGTGAGGGCGTTCAGGGTTTTGCTGCCTTGGTCCAGGAGCGCGCCATGGGCATCACGCAGTAGCCAGGTGACCACGTCCTGGGGTTTGGTCGGGTTGGCGAGCGGGTTCGGGCAAGTGATTTTGCTTGTGCCGTCGGACAGATCACGAGGCTCCAGGATACCGTTCTCTTCACCCTGGACGATCGGGGGCACCAGTTCCAGTTGTGCTTCGCCCACGGTCAGCAGCTCTGCATGCTGGGATGCCCGCCTGACGACTACACCGTCCTCGTCGCTGAGCAGGTTGTAGGACAGGTCCAGCGTGCCGCCCTTGAGCAACTTGAGGTGCCGGACGCCATCCACCTTGATGATGAAACCCAGCGGGTTGCTGGCGTCGGTCGCGCTGAGGATATGCAAGTCCAACTGCGGGTCATACGTGATCAGGTCGGCCTGGGTGCCCAGCCATTTGAGCTCAATGCCCATGTCTTCTTCGAAGCGATCGTCATGAGGGATGCGGATGCTCACTTGCTCCAGGTCGGGCTTGAGCGCACCGTTCACGGCATCGTCGGCGATCGGCGCGGCGAGGCGATAGGGGTCGCCGATGATGGTGATGAAGAGGCTCTTGGAGCGCTGAATCACCGCGCCGCCACGTTCCAGCTCGTAGAAGAACACCGCCTGGGTTTTGGCCAGCTCCCGGGCGGCGCTGTTGGGCAGAAAGACGCTGACCACCAGCGGCGGTTCTTTGTTGATGGTCTGGCGAGCGTCGTGCGCCACGGGAACGCCGTCCAGTGTGCTGCCATTGATGTACATGATGATCACGTCGTTTTCCTGGAAGTCCGGCGACGTGGCCCAGACCTTCAGCTCCAGATCTTCATCTTTCAACGTTTCGAGGTGCAGCTCCTGGCCGTTGGCCTGCTCAAGGATGGGCGTATTCAGTCGCGAGTTGCCGGTGTCGACGACGATGCGCGTTTCGCTGCACCAGTCTTGCGCCGCGTTGTTCACCAGATCAAGGATGGTAAACGTCACGGGGACCCCCAGGGGGCCCGAATCCCCGGCCCGGAGGATGTCCGCTTCAGTGACGTTGACCTCGATCGGATGGGCATCCGGATCGTCAACCTGTGCCTGAGTGACCGGTGCGGAGCGAATCCGCACGCCACCCCAGCTGACGATGATCACATCACCTGCGGCGCAGTTCGGATAGGGCCGTTTCGAAAGGCTGCCGGGTTTGGCCTTGATGATGATTTTCACGCCATTTCTGGCGGTTTCCTTGTCCACGCCGTCGGCGATGATGCGCGGATCGATGTACTGGTACAGCTCGGAATGTTGACCGGGATCGGGGTCCAGATCCTGGCCGCCGGGCAGGTCGAGCTTGATATAGATCGCTACTGGCGGTTTGTAGGGTTCGGGGGTCTGGTGGGCGCGCTTTATGGTATAGCCGAGTGTGTGTGGGCCATTGGTGCTGTGTCTCGGCTCGACCCAGAGTGTCACCCGTTGACCTAATTGAGCTGTTTGCGTGAGGGTCTGCTGGTCGACGGTGTCACCATCGAGCTGAAGCTCAATCCCGTCACCCAGGTCCATATCGGTGTAGGGCAGAACGTGCACCTTCAGGCCGTTTGTGAAGTTGCCCAGCGCGGCGGCGTAGTTGATGCCCCATTCGCCGGAGGGCAGTTGCGGTTCCGTGCGGCCGGGGATTTCCGGTTCACGCAGGTCCTTGGGAATTTTTCTGGACGGTTGAATGAGCATGCTGGCAACTCCGGTTGGAAAAGGGGCGGCACAGGGATTTAAGGCTCAGGCGAGGCGGGTTGGCTACTGTCAGAAATTACAGGTGGGGGCGTATTTGCGACGAGTGGTAACGTGCTCGAAGTGCGAAAAACGAAAGGGGACGGGTAATTGAACCCGTCCCTGATTTTTAACTCAGGTTTTTGATTTCAGCGACTGAAATCTCGGAAGTGAAGAGCCGGTTAGCGATCAGGTGAAAACCGTGTAGGCACACGACAAGGCGTCTTCCGATCAAGGAGAGACGCCTGTAGTGGAACGTTGATTCAAAATTTTATGTATAAGCGCCCACATCTGCTCGAATCACGAGGTTTACGTCTAAGACAGCGAATCTTACGTTGTTATACCCTATGAACTTCGATCGGGGAAATGCGACGGTGTATGACCCCGGCCCGGGAATTGGCAAGGTTAGATACTCCCCGCCGACCGGGGCGTATGAAGTTACGTATGGCCGCGATACCGCCGGAAATGCGCCTGCTGGTCCTGCAATAGTGAAGCGCATGGAAAGAAACGTATCGCGGACATCGTCGTCATATTTGATGGTGGAGTTAGGGGCATGGCGGATACCGGGGCCACCAAAAGTTTTATGTGTATATAGGTCGGTTATGGTCGCAGTGAACTGATGAGGGTTTACTGTGAATCTCCACTCTGCGGATACAGGGAGGGTGCCATAGGTTGCCTTGGCGATGATTGAATGGCCGCCCCGTGTGAGTTCGCTGAGTGAAGCCGTCCAGTTACCACTGTCATCGACATCCTCGGTCTTTTTCACCGTCGTCCCATCGAGGATCTGCACCTGCTGACCAGCGGCCGCCGTGCCGCCCAGGTTCACGGAGGTATAGTTTGTCGTTCCGAGATCGTCGATCGGCCCACCCGCAGCGTCTGTCATTCGTTTAATTACAGGCCGCTCACTCACAACCTCCAAGCTTCGAGGGATTGACTCCTGGCCACTACCGTACAGGGCGGTCGCCGTGAAAATGTGGCACCCTTCGGCCAGTCCCGAGATGACAAGCGTCCAGATGCCGCTGGAGGCGTCGGCGGTGGCATCCTCTATGATCGTCGTACCGTCCTTGATCTGGACCTGTTGACCGAGGCTTGCCGTGCCGGTCAGTGTGATAGTCGTGTCTTCGGTCTCGCCGCCTTCAGAGATCTCGCCCTTGGATCCTTCGACACGTGTAATGTCCGGCCGTACTTCGACAAGCGCTCTGACCGTATAGGTACGCACGGGGAAGGCCACGGCCAGACTCTCATTCGGGTCTTTACCGAACGCGGCTTTGAATGCCATGGTCAGCGTGCTGCCATCTTTCAGGTTTCTCAAGCCTGCAAGGGCAATGTTGCGCTCTAAATAACCTTGCGTGATCCACCCGTCGGTGACATATGAGCCGGGTGCTGTATGGATCTGAAGGTTGTAGTCGCTGCCATCAGCGTTTGTACCTGTCAGGCGCAGCCAGACATATTGGAGTGGGGCAATCAACGGCCAGATGCCCATGCGGTAGATCGCATTGGCGGTCAGTTTTCCCACATTGAACTCCGGGCCTTCGCCGTTGTTGTCCGCGTCCTTGATGATGGGTTTGAGCAGTTCATTCTGCGGCATGCTCAACACAGTCAAATCAAAGACGAGGGACGGCAGCGGCTTGCCGTCGCGGATGACGACGTAGGACACCTTCACATCTTTGTTCAGGTTGAACGCGACCACACTATTCGGAATCGCAAACTCCCGGTTGCTGCCCAGCGGCCGAGGAACAGAGGTGTGCGAACCGCCTGCGGGCGTACCCTGTGCGCCAGTCCAAGTGACGATGATTTCATCAGTTGGCCGCAACTCGGGGTTGTCCGGCACCACGGCGGTCAAGGTGTCCCTGACCAGCAGCGGGTTGAGTGCGCTGTCGCCGTTGTTCTCCTTGATCCAGGGGGCGAGCAGTTCCAGCGCGACTCCCACGGTGAACACCAACGGATTCGAAAGGCTGGTCTCTTCC
>NZ_JANLOG010000150.1:0-57454 GCF_025466205.1 Pseudomonas sp. 13B_3.2_Bac1 | reverse complement strand
TTCGGTGAACTGAAGCAAGCCGCTGTCGAAAACTGCGTAACTCATTGAATCTCAAAGAGTTTTCCGTTTCGACTGCGCCGGAAGTGGGGCGAATTATAGACCTCCAGAATCTGCCGTCAACCGTTAATTTCAGTTTTCTTTCAACAACTTACGGATCGGTTAAAAAACATACAAACCCCTCTATATATAAGAAGGAAAACCACTCCTTCTATATAGAAGGAACGCTCAAAGCACTCCATCCGCCCTGAGCGCATCCACTGTACCTGCACCCAGACCCAGCACCCGCTGCAAAACCTCCAGCGTATGCTCGCCCAACAACGGAGGCGCGCGACGGTACTCGACAGGCGTCTGCGACAACCGGATCGGACTCGCCACCTGCGGAACCATCCCCGCCAGCGCATGCGGGAGTTCTATAGCCAGCCCACGCGCCTTCACCTGCGGATCCTCAAACACTTGGGACAGATCATTGATCGGACCACACGGCACACCCGCTTGCTCCAACTGAGCCACCCATTCGGCGGTGGTCTTGAACACCGTCGCCTGACGGATCAGCGGAATCAACACCGCACGGTTAGCCACCCGCAGCTTGTTAGTCGCGAATCGCGGATCGTCCGCCCACTGCGGCTGGCCCGCCACCTCGGCAAACTTGCGGAACTGGCCGTCATTGCCAACGGTAAGAATGAAATCACCGTCGGCCGTCGGGAAGTCCTGATAAGGCACGATGTTCGGGTGTGCATTACCCAGACGTTTTGGCGCATTGCCGGTAGTCAGGTAGTTCATTGCCTGGTTCGCCAGGCATGCGACCTGTACATCCAGCAAAGCCATATCGATGTGTTGCCCGCCACCGTCGTGATCACGATGCGCCAGCGCCGCCAGTATCGCCACGGTCGAATACAGCCCCGTAAGAATGTCCGTCAGCGCCACTCCCACCTTCACCGGCCCGGCGCCTTCATCACCTTCAGGGCGACCGGTCAGGCTCATCAGCCCGCCCAGCCCCTGAATCATGAAGTCATAGCCCGCACGCTTGGCATACGGCCCGGTTTGACCGAAGCCTGTGATCGAGCAATAGATCAGGTCCGGATTGATCGCCTTCAGCGACTCATAGTCCAGCCCATAGGCAGCCAGCCCACCGACCTTGAAGTTCTCGATCAGAATGTCCGACCTCGCCGCCAGCTCCCGTACCAGGTTCTGCCCTTCAGGCCGAGTGAAGTCGATCGTCACTGATTGCTTGTTGCGGTTGGCCGACAGGTAATAGGCCGCCTCGCTGGTGTTCTCCCCATAAGCGTCTTTAAGGAAGGGCGGCCCCCAGGCACGCGTGTCATCGCCATTGCCCGGGCGCTCGACCTTGATCACCTCGGCGCCAAGGTCGGCGAGAATCTGCCCGGCCCACGGCCCGGCCAGCACACGCGATAAATCCAGTACCCGCAGATGCGACAGCGCGCCCATGGTCGCTCTCCTGTTAATAGAACGCCTGCAGACCGGTTTGCGCGCGACCGAGGATCAGCGCGTGAACATCGTGAGTACCTTCATAGGTATTCACCACTTCCAGGTTGACCAGGTGACGGGCCACGCCGAACTCATCGGAGATGCCGTTGCCGCCCAACATGTCACGGGCCATGCGGGCGATATCCAGCGACTTGCCACAGGAGTTGCGCTTCATGATCGAGGTGATCTCGACCGCTGCGGTTCCTTCGTCCTTCATGCGCCCCAGACGCAGACAGCCTTGCAGGGCCAGAGTGATTTCGGTCTGCATGTCGGCCAGCTTCTTCTGGATCAGTTGAGTGGCAGCCAGTGGGCGTCCGAACTGCTGACGATCGAGGGTGTATTGGCGAGCGGTGTGCCAGCAGAACTCAGCAGCGCCCAAGGCTCCCCAGGAAATACCATAGCGTGCGGAATTGAGGCAGGTGAACGGGCCTTTCAGACCGCGCACGTCCGGGAAGATGTTCTCTTCCGGCACAAATACGTTGTCCATGACGATTTCGCCGGTGATCGATGCGCGCAGACCGACCTTGCCGTGAATCGCCGGAGCGCTCAGGCCCTTCCAGCCTTTCTCCAGTACGAAGCCGCGGATGTCGCCGGCATCGTCCTTGGCCCAGACCACGAACACATCGGCGATCGGGCTGTTGGTGATCCACATCTTGGCGCCGGTCAGGCTGTAGCCGCCGTCGACCTTGCGCGCACGGGTGATCATCGCGCCCGGGTCGGAACCGTGGTTTGGCTCAGTCAGACCGAAGCAGCCGATCCACTCGCCAGACGCCAGTTTCGGCAGGTATTTCTGTTTCTGTGCTTCTGTACCGAATTCGTTGATCGGCACCATCACCAGCGAGGACTGCACACTCATCATCGAACGGTAGCCGGAGTCGACGCGCTCTACTTCACGGGCGATCAGACCGTAGCTGACGTAGTTCAAGCCGCTACCACCGTACTGCTCAGGAATGGTCGCCCCCAACAGGCCGACTTCGCCCATTTCGCGGAAGATTGCCGGGTCGGTTTTCTCATGGCGGAAAGCTTCTAGCACGCGGGGCGCCAGGCTCTGCTGAGCGAATTGGGCGGCGGTGTCGCGGATCATGCGCTCCTCTTCGGTGAGCTGTTGATCCAGCAGCAGGGGATCGATCCAGTTGAAGCTAGCTTTACCGCCCATGAGTGCGTCCTCGCAAATCGGTGAATTAACGTGGCATTGATCCTAGGCCCGGTTCGCCAGCGCGGCAAACGAGGATTTCGCATCCTGTTGTGCTAATTTCTCACTCCGAAACGTCGCTGAATGCCTTTTATGCGGCGCATTAGTGAGGTTGCAGTACATGCGCAGGAAGATCCCCAGTACCACGGCCCTGATCAGCTTCGAAGCCGCCGCCCGGCACGAGAGCTTTACCAAGGCTGCCGAAGAACTTTCCCTCACCCAGGGCGCCATTTGCCGACAGATCGCCAGCCTTGAGGAGTTCCTCAGTGTGGAACTGTTCCGACGCTCGCGACGCGGAGTGAAGCTGACGGAAGCAGGCCTTTCCTACAGTCGTCGGGTGGCCACGCAACTCGACGCCGTCGAGCGCGACACGCTTTCGGTGATGGGCCAGCAGGGCACAAATGTGATCGAACTGGCGGTGGTGCCCACCTTCGGCACGCAATGGCTGCTGCCACGGCTCAAGGACTTCCAGCTCAAACACCCGGAAGTAACGGTCAACCTGACCAACCGCACCCGCCCGTTCCTGTTTGCCGACACTGAGTTCGATGCGGCGATCTACTTTGGCGACGCCGATTGGTCGGGTACCGAATCCCACAGACTGATGGGCGAAAATCCGATGCCGGTATGCAGCCTCGCTCTCCTCGGCAGCAAGAAACATCTGACACCCAACGAGATTGCCGAGCTGCCTCTGTTGCAGCAAACCACCCGTCCCTACGCCTGGCGGCAGTGGTTCAACTCCCTGAACCTGAACATCCCACGCGACATGACAGGCCCGCGCTACGAGCTATTCTCCATGCTGGCCCAAGCGGCCATGCACGACATGGGCATCGCGCTGATTCCACCGTTCCTGATTCAGCGCGAACTGGCCGAGAAACGCTTGGTGATCGCCAACCCGAGTGCGCTCTCCAGCATCAAGGCGTATTACCTGATGATTCCGGAGCGAAAGGTCGAATCGGCATCACTCAAGGCTTTTCGCGATTGGCTGGTCAACCAGGCAAACAGCTACAACCTAGAAGGATAAGGCCTTACAGCGATTACTAACCCGGTAGTCAGGAAAATCAAAGCCCTACAGATATAAGTATTTGTCGCAAAATCGCAGACTGTGTCCGAAAGTCGTACAGACGTCCCACAAGCGCCTGCGGACGTGGCTTTGAGCCTCTATTCACGACTCATTACGGCCTATTCACGCCGCCGATGAGAAATTTTTTCAAATTCAGCCAGAATCCTTACAAGGCACGGCCTGCAAGGGATTCAGCTGGCCATCTGCGACATTCGGTCACGGGATGACTTGTAGTTAATTTTCCGTCACCCGTCATAATCCCTTGAAGGGCATAAAGTTCGCCTGCAAAATGCCGCGCCCCGCCCTGATTTGGCGGGATCGTGCTGATCGGCCGCCCCAGTCGCACCATCCGCAGTGCCTGGGTTTACTCAATAAGATCACGCAGGAGATTTGACGTGCACATTGGTGTTCCTCTCGAAACCCAGACCGGTGAAACACGGGTTGCTGCAACCCCGGAAACCATTAAAAAGCTGATCAGCCAAGGTCATAAGGTCACTGTGCAAACCGGCGCCGGCGTCAAAGCCAGCGTTGTCGACAGTGCCTATGAAGCGGCGGGCGCAACCATTGGCAGTGCCAACGATGCGTTCGCTGCCGAGCTGATTCTCAAAGTGGTCGCCCCCAGCGACGCCGAACTGGCGCTGATCAAGCGCGGCACGGTGCTGGTGGGCATGCTCAACCCCTTCAATAACGACACCATCGCCAAAATGGCCGAGTGCGGGATTACTGCGTTCGCCCTGGAGGCGGCGCCGCGTACCTCTCGGGCGCAGAGTCTCGATGTGCTGTCGTCGCAGGCGAACATTGCCGGCTACAAGGCTGTGTTGTTGGCCGCGCACTACTATCCGCGCTTCATGCCGATGCTGATGACCGCTGCGGGCACCGTGAAAGCGGCGCGCGTGCTGATTCTCGGCGCCGGCGTGGCCGGGTTGCAGGCGATTGCCACGGCGAAACGTCTGGGTGCGGTGATCGAAGCGTCTGACGTGCGTCCGGCAGTGAAGGAACAGATCGAATCCCTCGGTGCGAAGTTCGTCGATGTGCCTTACGAGACTGACGAAGAACGTGAATGCGCGGTCGGTGTCGGCGGTTACGCCCGCCCGATGCCGGCGAGCTGGATGCAACGTCAGGCCCAGGCTGTGCACGAACGCGCCAAGCAGGCCGACATCGTCATCACCACCGCACTGATCCCGGGCCGCAAGGCACCCGTATTGCTGAGCGCGGAAACCGTGGCGCAGATGAAGCCAGGCTCGGTGGTCATCGACCTCGCAGCAGCTCAGGGCGGCAACTGCCCGCTGACCGTGGCTGATCAGGTCGTGGTGGAGAACGGCGTGACCATCGTCGGCCCGACCAACCTGGCGGGTGAAGTCGCTGCAGACGCCTCGGCGCTGTACGCACGCAATCTGCTGGACTTCCTCAAGCTGGTGTTCACCAAAGAAGGCCAGTTCGACGTCAACCTCGAAGACGACATCGTCGCCGCGTGCCTGATGTGCCGCGACGGCCAAGTCATCCGCAAAAACGCCTAAGCAGGGATTCAGACGATGGAAGAGCTTATCTCCCCCGGTATCTACAACCTGATCATCTTCGTGCTGGCGATTTATGTCGGTTACCACGTGGTCTGGAACGTTACACCTGCGCTGCACACGCCGTTGATGGCAGTGACCAACGCCATTTCGGCGATCGTGATCGTCGGCGCCATGCTGGCCGCCGCGCTCACCGTCACGCCGCTGGGCAAGACCATGGGCACCCTCGCCGTAGCGCTGGCTGCGGTCAATGTGTTCGGTGGCTTCCTGGTCACCCGCCGCATGCTTGAGATGTTCAAGAAGAAAGCCCCGAAAGCAAAAGAAGAGGCGCCGAAGTAATGAGCATGAATCTCGTCACGACGCTCTACCTGATCGCGTCGATCTGTTTCATCCAGGCCCTCAAAGGCCTGTCGCACCCGACCACCTCGCGGCGCGGCAATCTGTTCGGCATGCTCGGCATGGCGCTGGCCATCCTCACCACCATCGGCCTCATCTATAAGCTCGGTGCTGAGCTGGCAACTGCCGGCATCGGTTACGTGATCGTCGGCCTGCTGATCGGCGGTACTGCCGGTTCGATCATGGCCAAGCGCGTTGAAATGACCAAGATGCCGGAACTGGTCGCGTTCATGCACAGCATGATCGGTCTGGCGGCGGTGTTCATCGCCATTGCCGCCGTCGTCGAGCCGCAATCGCTGGGCATCGTCAAGCAACTGGGCGACTCGATCCCGGCGGGCAACCGTCTGGAGCTGTTCCTCGGTGCGGCGATTGGGGCAATCACCTTCTCCGGCTCGGTGATCGCCTTCGGCAAGCTCTCGGGCAAGTACAAGTTCCGCCTGTTCCAAGGTGCGCCGGTACAGTTCGCCGGTCAGCACAAGCTGAACGCGGTACTCGGTCTGACGACACTGGTGCTCGGCGTGACCTTCATGCTCACCGGCAACCTCGCAGCGTTCGCACTGATGCTGGCCCTGGCGTTCGTGATGGGCGTGCTGATCATCATCCCCATCGGCGGCGCCGACATGCCGGTGGTGGTGTCGATGCTCAACAGCTATTCGGGTTGGGCGGCGGCGGGTATCGGCTTTTCGCTGAACAACTCGATGCTGATCATTGCCGGTTCGCTGGTGGGTTCGAGCGGCGCGATCCTCTCGTACATCATGTGCAAGGCGATGAACCGTTCTTTCTTTAATGTACTGCTCGGCGGTTTCGGCAACACGGCCGACGCTGGCCCGGCCGGTGCGAAAGAAGCCCGTCCGGTGAAGTCCGGTTCGGCCGACGACGCAACGTTCCTACTGACCAACGCCGACACCGTGATCATCGTCCCGGGTTACGGTCTGGCGGTGGCCCGCGCACAGCACGCGCTGAAAGAACTGACCGAGAAGCTGACCCACCGTGGCGTCACCGTGAAGTACGCGATCCACCCGGTGGCCGGTCGCATGCCAGGTCACATGAACGTACTGCTCGCCGAGGCCGAAGTGCCTTACGACCAAGTGTTCGAGATGGAAGACATCAACTCCGAGTTCGGCCAGGCCGACGTGGTGCTGGTGCTCGGCGCCAACGACGTGGTCAACCCGGCCGCCAAGAACGATCCGAAATCGCCGATTGCCGGCATGCCGATTCTCGAAGCGTTCAAGGCCAAGACCATCATCGTCAACAAGCGCTCGATGGCCAGCGGCTATGCCGGCCTGGACAACGAACTGTTCTACCTGGACAAGACCATGATGGTGTTCGGCGACGCGAAAAAAGTCATCGAAGACATGGTCAAAGCGGTCGAGTAATCCTCCGTGACGGCACCCAACGCCCCGACTTGTCGGGGCGTTTTTGTTTGCGCAAAACGTCGGACAATTTGCCACGTTGTTGCAGATCCAGTAACGGTGTTTTACTTCAAACCCGCTAAATAGACGCCTCGTTTGCGACCTTGGTAGCGGGACAGGCGCCCGTGAAATTCACTAGACTGCGCATCCTGCTACTCGCTTCCCGAGAAAATAATCCATGTACCGTGACCGTATTCGCCTGCCTTCGTTGTTGGATAAAGTGATGAGCGCCGCCGACGCCGCCGCGCTGATTGAAGACGGCATGACCGTCGGCATGAGCGGCTTCACCCGCGCTGGCGAAGCCAAAGCCGTCCCTCACGCACTGGCCGAGCGAGCCAAGGTCACGCCGCTGAAGATCAGCCTGATGACCGGCGCCAGCCTGGGCAACGACCTCGACAAGCAACTGACCGAGGCTGGCGTGCTGTCGCGCCGCATGCCGTTCCAGGTCGACAGTACCTTGCGCAAGGCGATCAACGCCGGTGAAGTGATGTTCATCGACCAGCACCTGTCGGAAACCGTCGAGCAACTGCGCAACCAGCAACTGAAGCTGCCGGACATCGCAGTGATCGAAGCCGTGGCTATCACCGAGCAAGGCCACATCGTGCCGACCACCTCGGTGGGCAACTCGGCGAGCTTCGCGATTTTCGCCAAGCAGGTGATTGTCGAGATCAACCTGGCGCACAACGCCAACCTCGAAGGCCTGCATGACATCTATATCCCCACCTATCGCCCGACGCGCACGCCGATCCCGCTGGTGAAAGTCGACGATCGCATCGGCAGCACCGCGATCCCGATCCCGCCGGAGAAAATTGTCGCCATCGTCATCACCCAGCAGGCGGACTCGCCGTCCACGGTGTCGACACCGGATGTCGACACCAACGCCATCGCCGAGCACCTGATCACCTTCTTCAAGCAGGAAGTCGACGCCGGGCGCATGACCAACAAGCTCGGCCCGTTGCAGGCCGGGATCGGCAACATCGCCAACGCGGTGATGTGCGGCCTGATCGACTCGCCGTTCGAAGACCTGACCATGTACTCCGAAGTGCTGCAGGACTCGACCTTCGACCTGATCGACGCCGGCAAGCTGAGCTTCGCCTCGGGCAGCTCGATCACTTTGTCGGAACGGCGCAACAGCGACGTGTTCGGCAACCTGGAGAAGTACAAGGACAAACTGGTGCTGCGTCCGCAGGAGATCTCCAACCATCCGGAAGTCGTACGTCGCCTGGGCATTATCGGCATCAATACCGCGCTGGAATTCGACATCTACGGCAACGTCAACTCCACCCACGTCTGCGGCACGCGGATGATGAACGGTATCGGCGGTTCGGGGGACTTTGCGCGCAACGCGCACCTGGCGGTGTTCGTGACCAAATCGATCGCCAAGGGCGGCGCGATTTCCAGCGTGGTGCCGATGGTCAGCCACGTTGACCACACGGAGCATGACGTCGACATTCTGGTGACCGAAGTCGGTCTGGCAGACCTGCGCGGCCTGGCCCCACGCGAACGCGCTCGGGTGATCATCGACAACTGTGTGCACCCGGACTATCGCCAGGCGCTGAACGACTACTTCACCGCAGCCTGCGCCATCGGTGGCCACAGCCCGCACATTCTGCGTGACGCCTTGAGCTGGCACATGAACCTGGAAGAAACCGGGCACATGCTGGCGGTGTAATTCACACAGTCAAACCGCCGATGCAAACACAGTTTGTGTCGGCGGTTTTTTCATCAGCCTCTTCTGGAAAAAACTGTACTACTGTACCGGTGTTTTCCTACAGCTTTTTCCTACCGCCTCCCCCGATTCGAGCAAAAATGCACCAGTTAAGTGCAGACAGGTACAGTTTGCTCAATTTTGACCCGTACACCCCCTATAAACAGTTAACTGGTCACTCACAATACAGTTGAACTGTATCTAGAGAGACTAGTCAAACGAGAGGATCATGGGCACCAGTCAAACCACTACCTGATCCCGCCACAAGCGGAAGGATGTCAACCATGGAACGTACACTCAGTTCCGAACTGTTCTTCGAAGACAAAGCTGCAAAAACCCAGGCTTCCCTGCCTCTGCGCGTTATCGCCAACCTGATGTTGTGGCAGCGCCGCATCTCCAGCCGCCACCAACTGGCTCGTCTGGATTCGCGTCTGCTGGCTGACGCCGGTATCAGCGAAGCACAACGCTACGAAGAGCTGAGCAAGCCGTTCTGGCGCTAAGTAGCGTCGCTGGCTCTGGTCGTTAGACCCACCGCCAGCAACCCGAATCGAACACACAAGACCCGTCGCGGGAAACCGCGACGGGTCTTGTCGTTTCAGGGTTCGAAAACGCCCGTACAGCTTGGTTTTGGAAGTACAAGTACAGTTTCCAACAATCAACATCTGAACCAGTACAATTTTCCATTGGTGTATCTGCCTGCCAAACTGCATCGGGCGCAGCATGTCCTTAACCCATCTCGGCTTAAGGGAAACGCCATGAAAAACTTACAGGATGTTTCGGAAATTTCGGCTCAACCTCTCCGTAACCCGCACCCGCTGCGGCGCCTGTTTCGAAGCCTGTGGCAAGGGCTGGAGCGCGCCAGGACGCGGCGCTTGCTGGCTCAACTGGATAACCGAGATCTGGCGGATCTGGGCTTAAGCCACGCCGATCGACTGAATGAACTGGAGAAACCCTTCTGGCGCTAGCATTTTGCCCACTGTGCGAACCCGGCGCGCAGGCCTAATATCGCCGCCAGAACGTGGCGAATCTTCTGTAACCCGCGTCTGACTCATCAGACACAAGCCACCTCTCTATACGGTTTACTTTCAGGAGATCCACCATGTCCCGTCTTCGCCTGCTCAGCGCTGCCGCCTTGCTGGCCGTGGCTGCCAATGCCAGCGCATCCAGCTTCATCGTGACCACCGACGCAGTGGTTGGCGCATTGAAGTCCTCTTCCGACGCCACCTCCGATGCCACCTCGTCCCTGCGCGACAACAAGGTTGTAATCGCCGCTCGGGACGACGCTGCCAGCTTCGTCGCCAGCGAAGGCCAGATCCGCGGCGTGAAACTGGAAAGCGCTCTGGACCTTATTCGCCATCAGGCACCGCAATTGAACGCGACTGATGCTCAGCTGGCGCAAGCCATCCTGGCAATCTGATCCTGCATTGCTTGAAGGGACACGCCAGTCGTGTCCCGATGTTTCGCCGCTGGCTCTGGCCCGGGCGTTTGCGCTAGCCTTGGGGCTCGTTAACAGTTATCGAGCCCCATGCGTCTACTCAAACTGCTTTTCCCTTCTGTCCTGATCAGCGCCTGCTGGGCGACGTCGGTCGATGCCTTTGATGTCTCCACGCAAAACACCGTGGTCAGCCTTTGGGCGACCGGCATGGTGTCTTCCGCGCCGTTCGACCGTAAACTGATCATCGCTGCTCACGATGATGCGGCTGCGTTTGTTGCCAGTGACGGTGAATTGCGAGGCGCGCAGCTCGAATCCGCACTGCATTACCTACGCAAGAGCCGACCAAAACTTCATGCTGGCGACCTTGAACTGGCGCAGGCAATTCTCGTCCAATAGCTATCCTGATCCCTCGTTAACATTGCCCCTCCGGAGTCGTTCCATGCGTAGCCCGCTGATTGCTGCCGCCCTTGGCCTGTTGTTGTTGGCCGATGTGGCCCAGGCGCACACCCTGGTAGCCACCAGTAACATCATCGTTCGCGCCTCCCAGCGCACCGTTGATTTCACCTCAGACACCACCACCTCGATTCGCGACTCGAAAATCATCCGTGAAGCCCACGACGATGCCGCCAGCTTCGTCGCCAGCAATGGCGACATTCGTGGCGCCAACCTCGAAGCGGCCTTCAATACCTTGCGCAGCCGCGTGCCGGAAGCCCGCGACGCCAGCGACCAGGTATTGGCCGAAGCCATTCTCGCCCTGTGAAGTCACTCAGCGCCTGGCTGCTGGCCAGCGCGTTGTTGCTCTTGGGCAACAGCGCCCACGCCAGCCTGCAATTGCGGCTCAAGACCGACGGCCTGAGCCCAGCCGAACAACAGGCCAGCCAGGCGCTGCTCGATGAAGCGATGCAGAAATTGCCGCCGCGCTTCATCGAGCAACTGGACCGGCGCATTGATGTCGGCTGGACCGACGAAATGCCCGACAACGCCTATGGCGAAGCGGCGCTGGTCTCCGAACTCGATCTGAACCGCAAACTGCTCGCCGGCCTCACCGACGGTAGCGCGGCCAAAGAGAAAACCAACCGCCCCCACGGCACCGTACGCCAGGAACTGCTGGCAACCGTGCTGCACGAACTCACCCACATTTATGACCGCGCACGCCTGTGGCCCGCCGCCGAACGCACGCTGATCCAGCGCTGCACTCGGCGCAGCAACAGCGCGGGCCTGATCGGCATTCCCGATGAATGTCGCGGCCAGAACGGTCGCCGCTTCACCCTCAGCGATGACCCACGCCTGCTCGACCTCGCCGGCTGGCAGCAATACGTCGGGCGCCGCGGCGAGCGCGAACAGCACAACCGGCAGATCGCCCGCAGCCCGGACCTTTACGAGATCTCCAGCCCCAAGGAGTTCGTCGCGGTCAACATGGAGTATTTCCTCCTCGACCCGAGCTACGCCTGTCGACGTCCGGCGCTCTATCGCTACTACCAGGAACGCTTTGGCTGGACCCCGCCCGCCAAGGACACCTGCAGCAAGACCTTTGCGTTTCTCAACGCCGGTAACGACTTTGCCAAACAGCCGCTGGGCCAGGTCGATCCGGAACGGGTTTACGCCGTCGATTACCTGCTGGCGGAGGCCAACCAGAACTGGGTCAGCCGCTGGGGCCACAGCATGTTGCGCCTGGTGATCTGTGCACCCGGCCGACCACGGGGTCCGGATTGCCGGCTCGATCTGGATCAACATCTGGTGCTGTCCTACCGTGCTTTCGTCGGTGATGTGCAGCTGTCGAGCTGGGATGGACTGGTCGGCAAGTACCCGTCGCGGCTGTTCGTTCTGCCACTGGCGCAAGTGATCGACGAGTACACCAAGACCGAAATGCGCAGCCTCGCTTCGGTGCCGCTGAACCTGTCGCGTACCGAGATTGAAGAGGTGGTCGAACACGCCGCCGAGATGCATTGGAGCTACGACGGCAACTACTTCTTCCTGTCCAACAACTGCGCCGTGGAAAGCCTGAAACTGCTGCGCAGCGGCAGCAACAACAAGCAACTCGTCGGTCTGGACAGCATCATGCCCAACGGTTTGCTCGAAGTGCTCAAAGGCCGTGGCCTGGCCGACACCAGCGTGCTGGACGATCCGAAAGAGGCCTTGCGGCTGGGCTACCGATTCGACTCGTTCCGTGATCGCTATCAGGCGATGTTCGATGTGTTGAAGAAGCAGTTGCCGATCAAACAGACCAGTGTCGAAGAGTGGCTCTCACTTTCCGCCGAAGAACGTCGTCAGTGGTTCGAGCGTGCAGACCTGCGCACCAGTGCCGCGTTGTTGCTGCTGGAACAGGCGAGTTACCGCCGCCAGTTATTGCTGGCCCAGGATGAGGTCAAGCAGCGCTACCTTGGCGCTCGGGAGCTGGAAAACGGTGGCATGGACAAAGCCAACGCGACCTTGCAGGAGATTCTTGCCAACAGCGGCTTCCTCAGCCGTCCGGCGGAGTTGCTCGACTCCCATGGCTACGGCCTGCCGCAGCCAAGCGAATTCGGTCGACTGGAAGCTGAAAGCAGCCAGCGCCAGAAACAACTGCTGGCGCTGAGCGGCGACCTGGACAAAGAAGTACGGGCACTGCTGGAGCCCAAGCGCGCTGCGGAAATTGCGGCCTGCGAGGCCAACGTGAAGCAGGTTGGCGAGCATTTGCGCAAATTGCACAAGGCATCCGGCGGACTTGAGCTGCCCTGAAAAAAAGATCGCAGCCATAGGGCTGCGATCTTTTTAGGGTCTGTCGATCAGTTCAAAACACCGTCCAGAATTTCGTAGACGATCCCGGTACCTACCGCGATCAGCACAATGTCACCGCCGGCACGGCGCCATTCATACCCCGGGTACACCGGCAAGCGACTCAAAGCCCGACCGTCCAGCCGTTCCCCATAGTAGCCATGAGGAAGCGGCCGGCCTCGTTCCAGGCGAATGCCTGGAGGTGGTGGGGCACCGCGAACGAAGTAGCCGTGATTATCACGAATGGTCTGACGGATCGGGCCGAAGTCGTGCGGTGGACCACCTCGGTGGTCGTTCTGTGGGCCGCGATTATCGTAATGGCCCTGTGGCGGGCCGCCGTGGCCATAATCGTCACGCTGATCGGCGCTGGCGAGCAGCGGTGTCGCGCTGATCATCAGCACGCCCAGACTGGCAATCAGACGTTTCGGCATTTTCATGGGGGTTTTTCCTCACTGCACTAACAGCAAAAAGGGATTCAGAACGTGGTTCTGAATCCCTCGGTCTTGCTCATTAGGTTGCGCAGCGAGACGCTAATTCCTCTGTATCAGGAACTTTACTTTCAGCTGACGCGGGCCTGACGCACGCCTTCGGACAGCGCCTTGCACAGACCCAGCACACCATCGACAGCCTGGGCCGACGTGGTCGCATTGGCGATATGATCGATCAGTGCCGAACCCACCACCACACCGTCGGCCAAACGAGCGATGGACGCCGCCTGCTCCGGAGTACGGATACCGAAACCGATGCTGATCGGCAGGTCAGTGTGTCGACGCAGACGAGTCACCGCTTCCTCGACGTGTTCCAGGGTTGCCGCACCGGCACCGGTCACGCCGGCCACCGACACGTAGTAAACGAAGCCCGAGCTGCCATTGAGCACCTTCGGCAGACGCGCATCGTCGGTGGTCGGGGTGGTCAGGCGGATGAAGTCCAGGCCCGCAGCTTGCGCCGGATCGCACAGTTCATTGTTGTGCTCCGGCGGCATGTCGACCACGATCAGACCGTCGACGCCAGCGTCTTTGGCGTCAGCGATGAAACGTTCAACGCCATACATGTGGATCGGGTTGAAGTAGCCCATCAGCACCAGCGGCGTGTCGCTGTTGCCGTCGCGGAATTCGCGAACCATTTGCAGGGTTTTCGCCAGATTCTGCTTGGCACCCAACGCACGGATGTTGGCCAGTTGAATCGCCGGTCCGTCGGCCATCGGGTCAGTGAACGGCATGCCCAGCTCGATCACGTCGGCGCCAGCACCCGGCAAACCTTTGAGAATCGCCAGCGAGGTGTCGTAGTCCGGATCACCGGCGGTGACGAAGGTCACCAGCGCGGCGCGATTCTGTTCTTTTAGATCGGCAAAACGGGTTTGCAGGCGGCTCATCAGTGTTTCTCCTGCTTCGACTGTTCCATGTGATGCATGACGGTCTGCATGTCTTTGTCGCCACGGCCGGACAGGTTGACCACCATCAGGTGATCCTTCGGCAGTTTTGGCGCGCGTTTGAATACTTCAGCCAACGCATGAGCGCTTTCCAGCGCCGGGATGATGCCTTCGAGGCGGCAGCACTGGTGGAACGCGGCGAGGGCTTCGTCGTCGGTCACCGAGGTGTACTGGACGCGGCCGATATCATGCAACCAGGCGTGCTCGGGGCCGATGCCCGGGTAGTCGAGGCCGGCGGAAATCGAGTGGGCGTCGATGATCTGGCCATCGTCGTCTTGCAGCAGGAACGTGCGGTTGCCGTGCAGCACACCCGGTACGCCGCCGTTGAGGCTGGCCGCGTGCTTGCCGGTTTCGATGCCGTAACCGGCCGCTTCGACGCCGATGATTTCGACGCTCTGATCATCGAGGAACGGGTGGAACAGGCCCATGGCGTTGGAACCGCCGCCGATGCACGCCACCAGGCTGTCCGGCAGACGACCTTCCTGAGCTTGCAGCTGCTCGCGGGTTTCCTTGCCGATCACCGCCTGGAAGTCGCGCACCATCGCTGGATACGGGTGCGGGCCGGCCACGGTGCCGATCAGGTAGAAGGTGCTGTCGACGTTGGTCACCCAGTCACGCAGCGCTTCGTTCATCGCGTCTTTCAGGGTGCCGGTGCCGGCCACTACCGGGATCACTTCGGCGCCCAGCAGCTTCATGCGGAACACGTTGGCCTGCTGACGCTCGATGTCAGTGGTGCCCATGTAGATCACGCAGTCCAGACCGAAACGTGCGGCCACGGTGGCCGTCGCCACGCCGTGCATGCCAGCGCCGGTCTCGGCGATGATGCGTTTCTTGCCCATGCGCCGCGCCAGCAGGATCTGGCCGATGCAGTTGTTGATCTTGTGCGCGCCGGTGTGGTTCAGCTCTTCGCGCTTGAGGTAGATCTTCGCGCCGCCGCAGAACTCGGTCAGACGCTCGGCGAAGTACAGCGGGCTCGGACGTCCGACGTAGTCACGCTGGAAATAGGCCAGTTCTTCTTTGAACGCCGGATCGTCCTTGGCCGTTTCGTATTCACGGGCCAGATCGAGGATCAACGGCATCAGGGTTTCCGCCACGTAGCGGCCGCCAAACGCGCCGAACAGGCCGTTATCGTCCGGGCCGCTACGCAGGTTGGAGGTGTTCGAAGTCTGGGTCATGATGTGCTCCAGGTGAATTCGGGTTAGAAGACAATGGCGTCCACTCTACCCCTGACCTTCCAGGCTGAAAACCGATAAGATCGCCGCAACCTGTCAGGAAAACTCACAGATACCATGAGCCACGACCTTCCCCCGCTGAACGCCTTGCGCGCGTTCGAAGCCACCGCCCGACTGAACAGCGTCAGTCAGGCGGCCGAACAGCTGCACGTCACCCACGGCGCGGTTAGCCGTCAGCTCAAGGTGCTCGAAGAGCATCTGGGCGTGAGCCTGTTCGTCAAGGATGGTCGCGGCTTGAAACTCACAGATGCCGGAGTGCGTCTGCGGGACGCCAGCGGTGAGGCCTTTGATCGCTTGCGCAGCGTCTGCGCCGAGCTGACGCAGAGCACCGCTGATGCGCCGTTCGTACTCGGCTGCTCCGGCAGTCTGTTGGCGCGCTGGTTTATTCCACGCCTGGGACGACTCAACGCGGACTTGCCGGACTTGCGTCTGCATCTGTCGGCCGGTGAAGGCGATCTCGACCCGCGGCGCCCCGGACTCGATGCCTTGCTGCTGTTCGCCGAGCCGCCATGGCCGGCCGACATGCAGGTGTACGAGCTGGCGGCGGAACGCATCGGGCCGGTGATGAGCCCGCTGTTCAGCGGTTATCAGCGCCTGCAAACCGCGCCGGCATCAGCCTTGCTCAGCGAACCGCTGCTGCACACCACGTCCCGCCCGCAAGCCTGGCCGAGCTGGGCACAGCAAAATCACCTCGACGCCAAGGCGTTGAAGTGGGGGCAAGGTTTTGAGCATTTGTATTATCTGCTGGAAGCCGCAGTGGCCGGACTCGGCGTGGCAATCGCGCCAGAGCCGCTGGTGGCCGAGGACTTGAAGGCCGGTCGCCTGGTTGCGCCGTGGGGCTTTTGCGAAACCCCGGCGCAACTGGCGTTGTGGCTACCCAAGCGCGCCGCAGACGGGCGCGCCCGGCAACTGGCGCAGTGGCTCAAGAATGAGCTGCGCCAGTCAGATCACTCGCCGCGCTTGAACAGCAAGTAGGCGGCCAGCAGACCGATTGCACCGACCGCCACACCGGCGGTGGTCCAAGGATGTTCCTGAGCGTAATCGCGGGTAGCGATGCCGGTCTCGCGAGTTTTTACTTTGACTTCTTCATAGGCATCGCTGAGCAGGCTGCGCGAATGTTTCAGCGCGCTTTCAGCGTTGCTCTTGAGCGCCTTGAGGGTCTTGCGCGACTCGTCCGAAGCGTCGTCTTTCAAGCTTTCCAACGATTTGAGCAGACTCTCGATCTCGGCTTCCATGCTTTGCAACGAGGCTTTACGTAAAGAGGTGTTGGCCATGGTGGCTCTCCTGCATTGGTGATGAGTGGCGTGTGTTGTTTGGGACTTCAACGGTTTGAGAAAGTGCAGAAAATCTGAACTTCACTTGCATCGAACCGCCGAAATCATCAGTGCAGATTCACTGCTAGTCTCAAATCCACACATCCAGGAGATCGCCATGAGTGACCATCACACGTACAAGAAAGTCGAGCTGGTCGGCTCGTCCACCAGCAGCATCGAAGACGCCATCAACAACGCGCTGGCCGAAGCCAACAAGAGCATCAAGCATCTGGAATGGTTTGAAGTGGTCGATACCCGTGGCCACATCAAGGACGGCAAGGCGGCGCATTTCCAGGTAACACTCAAAGTCGGCTTCCGCATTGCCAGCAGCTGAGTTTGGGCTACGCTTCTGAACTTGCGCGCTGGCCGAGTGCCATAGGAATGGCAAAGCGCTACAAGGTGAGCGCATCGGCACCGCCGGTGCCCGCCTCTTTTAATCCGACCAGGGAGTGCGACCGATGAAGAAGTTCATATTGGCAGTAGGTTTGTTGAGCCTTGCGGGTGGCGCGTTTGCTGCTGGCAAGTCGTGTGATCAGTTGGAGAAGGAAATCAAGGACAAGCTGGAAGCCAAAGGCGTACATGGTTACGCGCTGCAGATTGTCGACAAGGGAAGTAATAAGGGCGCTGACGGCAAAACCGTAGGAAGCTGCGACGGTGGCAAAAAAGAAATCGTCTACAAACGCCATTGATCTCACTGAAAATGCAAAAGCCGACGCAAATGCGTCGGCTTTTTTGTGTACAACACATTCCCAATGTGGGAGCGGGCTTGCTCGCCAGAGCGTTATGTCAGCCGACATCCAAGGTGTCTGACACTCCGTCTTCGCGAGCAAGCCCGCTCCCACAAGGGCGGTATTCCAGAGTCAACCCTTCATGACTTGAGCCAGCAGTTCGTAGGAGTGCAGGCGATCGGCATGCTCATACAGGTCGCAGGTGAAGATCAGCTCATCAGCCTGCGTCTGCTCGACCAGCACCTCCAGCTTCGCGCGGATTTTCTGCGGGCTGCCGACCATCGCCAGACCAAGGAAATCGCCCACCGCTTCACGCTCATGGGGCAGCCACAGGCCATCCATGCTCTTCACCGGCGGGCGCTGCACCAGACTTTGCCCACGCATCAACGCGAGAATGCGCTGGTACACCGAGGTCGCCAGATAGTCGGCCTGCTCATCGGTATCGGCCGCCACCAGCGGCACACCGAGCATCACATAAGGCTTGTCGAGTACCGCTGACGGCTTGAAGTGGTTGCGATAGACGCGAATCGCCTCGTGCATGAAACGCGGGGCGAAGTGCGAGGCGAAGGCGTAAGGCAAACCGCGCTCACCGGCCAGTTGCGCGCTGAACAGGCTGGAACCGAGCAACCAGATCGGCACGTTGGTGCCAGTGCCGGGCATGGCGATCACCCGTTGATCCGGGGTGCGCGGGCCGAGGAAGCGCGCCAGCTCGGCGACGTCTTCCGGGAAATCATCGGCACTGCCGGAGCGTTCGCGGCGCAGGGCGCGGGCGGTCATCTGGTCGGAGCCGGGCGCGCGGCCCAGACCCAGATCGATGCGTCCCGGATACAGGCTTTCGAGGGTGCCGAACTGCTCGGCGATCACTAGCGGCGCATGGTTGGGCAGCATCACCCCGCCGGAGCCGACACGAATTGTCGAGGTGCCGCCGGCCAGATACCCCAGCAGCACCGAGGTGGCGGAGCTGGCGATGCCATCCATGTTGTGGTGTTCGGCGACCCAGAAGCGCGTATAGCCGAATTTCTCGACATGCTGCGCCAGATCCAGCGAATTGCGCAGCGATTGCGCCGGGCTGCCGTTCTCGCGCACGGGCACCAGATCGAGGGTGGAAAACTTTACATCGGACAGTTGCTTCATAAACCTGCGTCTCCGAGTGGTCTGCAGGTTTTTTCTTGCGAACGAAAACCTGCCGAATTCATAAGCGTGTTCTGTGCAATGAGGGCATATACCCGAGTTTCAATAGCTGAGGGAAAAATCCTACTAAAAAAGTCAACGATTCACTCGGGCTGAACTTTGTCCCGGCGTCTATCCTCAGAAGCCTTGCAAAGCAAAAACCACGACGGCGCGGCGTTCCGCGCCAGATCTTGAGGAGGCAGACATGGCTATCGTGAAGAAAGCATCCGCGCATTGGGCAGGCGATCTGAAAACCGGCATCGGCTCGATCTCTACCGAGACTGGCGTGCTCAGAGAAGCGCCGTACGGCTTCAAGGCCCGCTTCGAAGGCGGCAAGGGCACCAACCCGGAAGAACTGATCGGCGCGGCGCATGCCGGCTGTTTTTCCATGGCGTTCTCGATGATTCTCGGTGATGCGGGCCTGAAGGCCGAGAGCATCGACACCCAGGCTGAAGTCACCTTGGATCAGGTCGAAGGTGGCTTTGCCATCACCGCGATCAAGTTGATCCTCAAGGCGAAAATCCCGGGCGCTACTCAGGCACAGTTTGAAGAGCTGAGCAACAAGGCCAAGGAAGGATGCCCGGTGTCCAAGGTGTTGAATGCGAAGATTACCCTTGAGGCTTCGCTGGTCAGCTGAGTCAGCGCTGACTGACCTATTCGCGAGCAAGCCCGCTCCCACCTTTGAAATGCATTCCAATGTGGGAGCGGGCTTGCTCGCGAAGGAGATCTGAATAGCACCACAGTCTCTGAAGATGTGAGCGAAGTCAGAACCCGCGCTGCAAAAATATGGTCGAATAAGTGACAGCAGGTTCAGCGCACGCCCGTGCGCGCTGCCCCAGGGAGCTTCAAAATGAAACGTATTGGCTTGGCGATCCTCTGCAGTGCACTGGCCACCTCGGTTCTCGCCGCACCCAAAGACTGCGAAGAACTCAAGAAAGAAATCGAAATCAAGATCCAGGCGAATGCCGTGCCCTCCTACACACTGGAAATCGTCAGCAAGGAAGAGGCCGACAAACACGACGCGGCGATGGTCGTCGGTGCCTGCGAGTACGGCACCAAAGCGGTCATCTATCAGAAAAACAGCATCTGATGCGTCTCAGCTGAGGCAGTCGGTGTCGCGATCCTCAGCGACGATTTCGTGCCTGGCGTTGTATAACCGGGCGCTTGGTGTGAAGCCGAGTGAACGGCCCTCCAGCATGTAACGCTGCCCGGCCTCGAAATGGTCGTAGCGGATGTACAGATAGCACAGTCGCTCGACAGGGCCGGTCATCAGACTGCCGCCGCCGCCAAACACTTCGAAGTCGTAACGCACCCGCAGCTCATGGCTGCCGGGGGTGACCTGGAAGAAACGCCCGTCGCTCAGGCGTTGATTATCCAGGCGCTCGGCCATGAGCAATTTGCCGCCCGGGGTCGGCGTCGAGAAATCGACCCAGGCCATTTGTGGATCGACCGGTGGCAATGGGGTCTGGCAGCCGGCGATGACGCCAAACGCGAGCAACAGCATCAACTTGCGCATGATGGATGTCTCAGGATTCAGACCTTAAGCATAGCCCCGATCAAGTGCGCTGACAGCCTGCCGGTGTGCCCTGGCCGACCACATTGTGTTGCTCGTCATAGAGCTTGGCCCATGGCCGGAAACCGATGCTGCCAGCTTGCAGCTGATAACGCTGACCGGCGTTGAAGTCCTTGAATTTCACATTCAACTGGCAGTCGCGCCACAGCGGTTCGGCATCGGGGCCGATGTTGGTGGCTTCGACCGGGAATTGATAGCGCACCTGCAATTGGTGGCTGCCGGGCTCAACCTCAAAATAACGTTTGTCGACGGTCACCTTGTCATCGACTTTCAGCGCTTGCAGCGCGGTGTCCTGTTGCCGGGCATCGAGATCGATCCAGGCTTGCGAGGGGTCAGGATCGGGCATTCCGAATCCGGCACAACCGGCCAGCGTCAGCAGGCCTCCTGTCAGCATCAACATGCGCATAGCGAAGCTCCAAATGGCGGGATAGTCTTGCGGGCAGACTTTCCAAAGGATTTTTATTTTGAGCAGGCCGCTTCCAAGCCATGGGTTACTTGATCGCGTTTTTCGGATTTTGTTTCCGGGTGTGATGCTTTTGTTGCTCAACGGTTGTTCCAGCGTCAGCTATTACAGCCAGTTGGCTGGCGGCCAGTTGCAGTTGCTGCGGGCGCGTGAGCCGGTGGCGGAGGTGATTGCCGACCCGAGCCGCGACGCAACATTGCGCGCGCACCTGGTCCAGTCGCAAAAGGCCCGAGTCTTCGCCAGCGAGCACTTGCACCTGCCGGACAACCAGAGCTATCGGCTGTACGCTGACATCGGCCGGCCCTATGTGGTGTGGAACGTGTTCGCCACTCCGGAGTTTTCCCTGACGCCCCAGAGCCATTGCTTCCCGATTGCCGGGTGCGTGGCCTACCGCGGCTATTACAGTCAGAGCGCGGCCCGTGGCGAGGCGGCGATCCAGCGCCTGCAGGGCATGGACGTGTCGATTGGCGGCGTCGAGGCCTACTCGACGCTCGGCTGGTTCAATGACCCGATTCTCAATTCGATGATGGGCTGGGGCGACGAACGCGTGGCCACGCTGATCTTTCACGAACTGGCGCACCAGCGCTTCTACGTGAAAGACGACACCGAGTTCAACGAGTCTTACGCCACCTTCGTCGAACAGGAAGGCACCCGCCAGTGGCGCGCGTTTCGCGGCTTGCCGCCGGAGAACAGCTCGTTGATCACCCAGCGCGACCAGTTCACCGTACTGGTGCTCGAGACCCGTTCACGTCTGGAGAAGCTCTATACGCAGCCGCTGCCAGCCGAACAGATGCGAGCCCGCAAAGCGGCGGAGTTCGAGCGGTTTCGCCAGAATTACCGGGTGATGCGCGACAGCCAGTGGGGCGGCGACAAGCGTTATGACACTTGGGTCAATGCGCCGTTGAATAATGCGCGGTTGTTGCCGTTCGGGCTGTATGACCAGTGGGTGCCGGCGTTTGCGGCGTTGTTCAGGCAGGTCGGGGGGGATTGGCTGCGGTTTTATGCTGAGGTCGAGAGGTTGGGTGAGCTGCCGGTGGCTGAGCGTAAGGCGGCACTTAGAGCGCTGGCCGAATCCTGATTGCGCATTGGCTGAACCGGCCCCTTCGCGAGCAAGCCCGCTCCCACAGTTGAAATGCATTCACTTTGTGGGAGCGGGCTTGCTCGCGAAGACTGACTGATCAGCGCCGCAAAAACGCCTGGTGCAACTCCGCCAGCGTTTCAAAATGATAAGCCGGCGCCTCTGCACTCAACTCTTCAAAACTGCCAAACCCATACCCCACCGCCGCCGCATCCACGCCGTTGCTGCGCGCACCGATCAGGTCATGCTTGCGGTCGCCGATCATCAGCGTATTGGCCGGATCCAGCCCTTCTTCGGCGATCAGGTGCGCAATCAGCTCGACCTTGTTGGTTCGCGTGCCATCCAGCTCACTGCCGTAGATCACCTTGAAGTGTTTAGCGAAGTCGAAGTGCCGGGCGATTTCCCGGGCGAACTCCCAAGGTTTGGAGGTCGCGATATACAGCTGTCGCCCTTGCCCGCTGAGAGTTTCCAGCAGCGGCGTGACGCCATCGAACACACGGTTTTCGTACAGGCCGGTGACCTTGAAGCGCTCGCGGTAGAAATTCACCGCTTGCCAGGCCTTGGCCTCGTCGAAGCCATAGAACTGCATGAACGCCTGCAACAGCGGCGGGCCGATGAAGTGTTCGAGTTTGGTCAGGTCCGGCTCGTCGATGCCGAGTTTGCTTAAGGCAAACTGGATGGAACGGGTGATGCCTTCACGCGGGTCGGTCAGGGTGCCATCGAGGTCGAACAGTACGGTCTGGTAATGCATGAGAAATCCTGAGCAGGTGTAAGTCGTTTCAGAGCTGGTCGTAGCCTTCGGCCAGATGCAGGTCCTTGAGCTTCACGTAGTTCGCCGCGCTGTAGGTGAAGAAGGCTTGTTCCTTGTCGGTCAGCGGGCGGATCTGCTTCACCGGGCTGCCCACGTACAGAAAGCCACTTTGCAGGCGCTTGCCCGGCGGCACCAGGCTGCCGGCGCCGATGATCACATCATCCTCGACCACCGCGCCGTCCATGACGATGCTGCCCATGCCGATCAACACGCGACTGCCGACGCTGCAGCCATGCAGCATGACCTTGTGGGCGATGGTCACGTCATCGCCGATCAGCAGCGGGAAACCATCCGGGTTGAACGGGCCGGCGTGGGTGATGTGCAGCACGCAGCCGTCCTGCACGCTGGTGCGCGCACCGATGCGGATGCGGTGCATGTCGCCACGGATCACGGTCAGCGGCCAGACGGAGCTGTCTTCGCCGATTTCGACGTCGCCGATCACCACCGCCGAGGCGTCGACAAACGCGCCTTTGCCGAGTTGCGGGGTGTGATTCTGGTACTTGCGAACGGGCACGATAAGTTCTCTCTCTGTCGCCGATAGCTGCGGTGAGTGTCGATTGTAATTAAGATGGGCGCATGTTTCTTCCAGCCAAGGTGCCAACCGTGAGCGTGAACAACCCTCTTCTGCAGTCCTACGACCTGCCGCCGTTCTCCACGATCCGTGCCGAACACGTGCTGCCAGCCATCGAAACGATCCTGGCCGACAACCGCGCCGCCATCGCCGAAATCCTCAAGACCCAGGGCCAGAATCCGACGTGGGCCGGCCTGGTGCTGGCAATGGACGAACTCAACGATCGCCTCGGCGCTGCCTGGAGTCCGGTCAGCCATCTCAACGCCGTGTGCAACAGCGCTGAACTGCGCGAAGCCTACGAGTCGTGCCTGCCAGCCCTGAGCGCCTACTCCACTGAGATGGGCCAGAACCGCGAACTGTTCCAGGCTTATGAAGCGTTGGCCAACAGCCCGGAAGCCGCCGGTTTCGATGTGGCGCAAAAAACCATTCTGGAACACGCCCTGCGCGATTTCCGTCTGTCGGGTATCGACCTGCCGGAAGCCGAACAGAAGCGTTACGCCGAAGTGCAGAGCAAACTGTCCGAGCTGGGCAGCCGCTTCTCCAACCAGTTGCTCGACGCCACGCAAGCCTGGACCAAGCACGTCACCGACGAAGCCGCCCTCGCCGGCCTGACCGATTCGGCCAAGGCGCAAATGGCCGCCGCCGCGCAGGCCAAAGGCCTTGATGGCTGGCTGATCACCCTGGAATTTCCGAGCTACTACGCGGTGATGACCTACGCGCAAGACCGCGCGCTGCGTGAAGAAGTCTACGCCGCCTACTGCACCCGTGCGTCGGATCAAGGCCCGAACGCCGGTCAGAACGACAACGGCCCGGTGATGGAAGAGATCCTCGACCTGCGTCAGGAGCTGGCCAAGCTGTTGGGCTTCGCCAGTTTCTCCGAGCTGAGCCTGGCGACCAAAATGGCCGAGTCCAGCGATCAGGTGCTGAGCTTCCTGCGCGACCTGGCCAAACGCAGCAAGCCGTTCGCCGCGCAGGATCTGCAGCAGCTGCGCGCCTACGCCGCCGAGCAGGGCTGCGCTGATCTGCAAAGCTGGGACAGCGGTTTCTACGGGGAAAAACTCCGCGAGCAACGCTACAGCGTCGCTCAGGAAACCCTGCGCGCCTACTTCCCGATCGATAAAGTCCTCGGTGGTCTGTTCGCCATCGTCCAGCGCCTGTATGGCATCGAAATCGCTGAACTGAAAGGCTTCGATACCTGGCACCCGGACGTGCGCCTGTTCGAAATCAAGGAAAATGGCCAGCACGTCGGCCGCTTCTTCTTTGACCTGTATGCCCGCGCCAACAAGCGCGGCGGTGCGTGGATGGACGGCGCCCGCGACCGTCGCCGCACCGTCGACGGCGTGCTGCAAAGCCCGGTGGCCAACCTGGTGTGCAACTTCACCCCGGCCGACAGCGGCAAGCCTGCACTGCTGACCCATGATGAAGTGACCACCCTGTTCCATGAATTCGGCCATGGCCTGCATCACCTGCTGACCCGTGTCGATCACGCCGGTGTCTCCGGGATCAACGGCGTGGCGTGGGATGCGGTCGAGCTGCCAAGCCAGTTCATGGAAAACTGGTGCTGGGAGCCGGAAGGCCTGGCGCTGATCTCCGGTCACTACGAAACCGGCGAACCACTGCCGCAGGACCTGCTGGAAAAAATGCTCGCAGCGAAGAACTTCCAGTCCGGGCTGATGATGGTGCGTCAGCTGGAATTCTCGCTGTTCGACTTCGAACTGCACGCCACCCACGGTGACGGTCGCAGCGTGGCCCAGGTGCTGGAGGGCGTGCGCGATGAGGTGTCGGTGATGCGTCCACCGGCGTACAACCGCTTCCCCAACAGCTTCGCGCACATCTTCGCCGGCGGTTACGCGGCGGGTTACTACAGCTACAAGTGGGCGGAAGTGCTGTCAGCCGATGCCTTCTCCAAGTTCGAAGAAGACGGCGTGCTCAACGCCGAGACCGGTCGCGCCTTCCGCGAAGCGATTCTGGCGCGCGGCGGTTCGCAGGCGCCGATGGTGCTGTTCGTCGACTTCCGTGGCCGTGAGCCATCGATTGACGCACTCTTGCGCCATAGCGGCCTGAGTGAGGACGCAGCAGCATGAGTGAGGCACCTGTGATTACCAAGAAGCGCTTTATCGCCGGGGCTGTCTGCCCGGCGTGCAGCGAGCCGGACAAACTGATGATGTGGAACGAGGACAGCGTGCCGCACCGCGAGTGCGTGGCCTGCGGTTACTCGGATACGCTGAACGAGCAGGGGTTGTCGGTTCCCAAGGAACTGGGCACGCGGGTCAATACCAGCGCGCTCAAGCCGGCGGCGGACAAGACGGTCCAGGCCGTGCAGTTTTTCCCGAATCCGAAACTGAAGAAAAAGTCCGAAGACTGAGCCGGCGATTGACCCTCCACGGTGCAATGCCGTGGAGGGTGCGGCTTACTTGAGGTTGACCGACTGGAACCAGCTCTTCATCGAGCAGGTGGCAAAGGCACTGGTGCTGCAATCGCCGTTGGCCAGCGCGGTGCGCAGTTTGTCGACATCAGCCTGCATCACGTAGCGCACGCTATCTTTGAAGTGACCGCTTTCGCCAAAACCACCTTCGGTCATTTCACGCAACGCGTCTTCCTTGCTCCAGCCCTGCACCACAATCCGGTACATCGCCGCCATCAGGCCGGTGCGGTCGGAACCATGCTTGCAATGCATCAGCACCGGGCCGTTGGTTTCGGCAGCCTGAATCGCGCGCAGGGTCTTGAGCACATCGCTGTCATCAACGTGGTTGGTGCGATATGGCAACTGCACCTGATTGATACCCGGCTCGGACAACCAATTGCTGTCAGCTTCCGGCAGGAAGTTGATCACCGTCACCACTTTCAGATTTTTCAACAACGGCACCACGCCGCCATCCGGCAAGGCACTGCGGTAGAGCGTGGGCGACATCTGGAACAGGTTGTATTGCACTTCCACCGGCTGCGCCCACTCCGGCGGGCGCGACGGCGCAGAGGCGTCAGCCTGGGCCGGCATCAAATGCAGCAGGGCAACAAGCGACAAACACAAAGCAGGAAAAAGGCGCACTCGAGACATGCTGGGCTGACCGTATCGGGATTCATCAATGAAAGGTCCCGTAGTTTCCAGGGATGAGGGTCAAAGCCCTGTGAGGCACTTGTCAAAGAATCGTGAATCCGCACGATTTCATTGAGCACTTCAGTAAAAAACTGTGGGTTTTTCCGCTGAATCGGTTCATCCCGATGTGTAGCCTGCTACCATTTGTCACACGATGTTGCAGGCGTCCCCCTTTTCCCGGTCAACCACCGGGCCACGCCGCGACGAAAAAATGCTCAAGCCGTTCGCAGAAACGGACAACCATCAATGCCTGATGAGGTGCACCCCCATGTCTGATGCAGATCGAGACAACCCCCGGCGTGAGTTCCTGCGCAAATCCCTGACCCTGATTCCCGTGGTCACCCTCGCCGGTACCGGTCTGGGCAGCAGCGTGTTGCAAGCTGCGCCTGAGGCTACCCCGGCGGCGCCAGCAGCCACACCGGCCAAGGCGGACGCCAGTGCTTATCAGCCGAGCTATTTCACCGCCGAGGAATGGGCCTTCATCAACGCCGCCGTGGCGCAATTGATCCCCAACGACGAGCAAGGCCCGGGCGCCCTGGAAGCCGGCGTGCCGGAATACATCGACCGCCAGATGAACACCCCGTACGCCGCCGGTGCCCTGTGGTACATGCAAGGCCCGTTCAACGCCGACGCCGCGCCGGAGATGGGCTGGCAGAGCAAACTGGTGCCAAAAGAGATCTATCGCCTGGGCATCGCCGCGACGGATCAGTGGGCAAAATCGCTCAACGGTAAAACATTTGCCGAGCAAGACAGCGCTACCCGAGACGATCTGCTCAAGCAACTTGAAGCCGGAAAACCGCAGTTCGATGCGGTTCCCGCGAAGATTTTCTTCAGCCTGCTGCTGCAAAACACCAAGGAAGGGTTCTTCTGCGACCCGATCCACGGTGGCAATAAAGGCATGGTCGGCTGGACCATGATCGGCTTCCCCGGCGCCCGCGCCGATTTCATGGATTGGGTGGAACGCAACGAGCAATACCCCTTCCCGGCAGTTTCGATTCGCGGCGAGAGGGCTTGAGCATGGCAACGGTAATGAAGAAGGTCGACGCAGTGATCGTCGGTTTCGGCTGGACTGGCGCGATCATGGCCAAGGAGCTGACCGAAGCCGGGCTCAACGTGCTGGCGCTGGAGCGCGGGCCGATGCAGGACACCTATCCCGACGGCAACTATCCGCAGGTGATCGACGAACTCACCTACAGCGTGCGCAAAAAACTCTTTCAGGACATCTCGAAAGAAACCGTCACCATCCGCCACAGCGTCAACGACATTGCCCTGCCGAACCGCCAGTTGGGTGCGTTCCTGCCGGGCAATGGTGTCGGCGGCGCCGGTCTGCACTGGTCGGGCGTGCACTTTCGCGTCGATCCGATCGAACTGCGCATGCGCAGCCATTACGAAGAACGCTACGGCAAGAGTTTCATCCCCAAGGACATGACCATCCAGGACTTCGGCGTCAGCTATGAAGAGCTGGAGCCGTTCTTCGATTTCGCCGAAAAAGTCTTCGGCACCTCCGGCCAGGCCTGGACCGTGAAGGGCCAACTGGTCGGTCAGGGCAAGGGCGGTAACCCGTACGCACCGGATCGCTCCAATCCGTTCCCGCTGGAAGCGCAGAAGAACACCGTTTCCGCACAACTGTTCGGCAAAGCGGCGACAGAGGTCGGTTACAAACCCTACAACCTGCCTTCGGCGAATACTTCAGGCCCTTACACCAATCCCTACGGCGCGCAGATGGGCCCGTGCAACTTCTGCGGATTCTGCAGCGGTTACGTTTGCTACATGTATTCCAAGGCTTCGCCGAACGTGAACATTCTGCCGGCGCTGCGTCCGCTGCCGAATTTCGAGCTGCGCGCCAACGCCCATGTGCTGCGGGTCAACCTCGACAGCACCAAGTCCAAAGCCACCGGCGTGACTTACATCGACGGCCAGGGCCGCGAGATCGAGCAACCGGCGGATCTGGTGATCCTCGGCGCCTTCCAGCTGCACAACGTGCGCCTGATGCTGCTCTCGGGCATCGGCAAACCGTACGACCCGATCAGCGGCGAAGGCGTGGTCGGGCGTAACTTCGCCTACCAGAACATGGCGACCATCAAGGCGTTCTTCGACAAGGACACCCACACCAACAACTTCATCGGCGCCGGCGGCAACGGCGTGGCGCTGGACGATTTCAACGCCGACAACTTCGACCACGGTCCGCACGGCTTCGTCGGCGGTTCACCGATGTGGGTCAACCAAGCGGGCAGCCGTCCGATTGCCGGCACCTCGAACCCGCCCGGCACCCCGGCCTGGGGCAGCCAGTGGAAGCGCGCGACCGCCGATTACTACACCCACCAGGTGTCGATGGACGCCCACGGCGCGCATCAGTCCTACCGTGGCAACTACCTCGATCTGGACCCGGTGTACCGCGACGCCTACGGTTTGCCGCTGCTGCGCATGACCTTCGACTGGCAGGAAAACGACATCAAGATGAACCGCTTCATGGTCGAGAAAATGGGCAAGGTCGCCCAAGCCATGGGCCCGAAAGCCATCGCGGTGATCGGCAAGCAGGTCGGTGATCACTTCAACACCGCGGCCTACCAGACCACCCACCTCAACGGTGGCGCGATCATGGGCACCGATCCGAAGAAGAGTGCTCTGAACCGTTACTTGCAGAGCTGGGACGTGCACAACGTGTTCGTGCCGGGAGCTTCGGCATTCCCGCAGGGCCTGGGTTACAACCCGACCGGGCTGGTGGCGGCGTTGACCTACTGGTCGGCCAAGGCGATTCGCGAGCAATACCTGAAAAACCCCGGCCCGCTGGTTCAGGCTTAAGGAGCGATGACCATGAAAAATCTCGTTATTGCTACCCTGGCCCTGCTCGGCAGTGCTGCCGTGCACGCCGCCGATGTCGATCAAGCGTTGATCAAACAAGGCGAATACCTCGCCCGCGCGGGTGACTGCGTGGCCTGCCACACCGCCAAGGGCGGCAAATCGTTCGCCGGCGGCCTGCCGATGGAAACGCCGATCGGCACGATCTATTCGACCAACATCACCCCGGACAAAACCGGTGTCGGTGATTACAGCTTCGAGGATTTCGACAAAGCGGTGCGCCACGGCGTCGCCAAAAACGGCAGCACGTTGTACCCGGCAATGCCCTATCCGTCCTACGCCCGGGTCAGCGAAACCGACATGCAAGCGCTTTACGCTTACTTCATGCACGGCGTCGAACCGGTGGCCCAGGAGAACAAGGCCAGCGACATTCCATGGCCGCTGAGCATGCGCTGGCCGCTGATGGGCTGGCGCTGGCTGTTCGCGCCGAAGGTCGAGGACTACAAGGCCACCTCGGATGATCCGGTGATCGACCGCGGCGCCTATCTGGTCGAAGGCCTCGGCCATTGCGGCGCCTGCCACACGCCACGGGCCCTGACCATGCAGGAAAAATCCCTGAGCGCCACCGACGGCAAGAACTTCCTCGCCGGCAGTGCGCCGCTGGAAGGCTGGATCGCCAAGAGTTTGCGCGGTGATCACAAGGATGGCCTGGGCAGCTGGAGCGAAGCGCAACTGGTGCAATTCCTCAAAACCGGGCGCAGCGACCGCAGTGCAGTGTTCGGCGGCATGAGCGATGTGGTCACCCACAGCATGCAGTACATGACCGATGCCGACCTGATCGCAATTGCTCGTTACCTCAAGTCGCTGCCGGCAGTTGATCCAAACGATCAGCCGCACCAGTACGACGAGAAAGCGGCCAAAGCCCTGTGGAACGGCGACGACAGCCAGCGCGGCGCGGCGGTGTACATCGACAACTGCGCGGCCTGCCACCGTACCGACGGCCATGGTTACACCCGAGTGTTCCCGGCGCTGGCGGGCAATCCGGTGCTGCAATCGGAAGACCCGACCTCGCTGATCCACATCGTGCTCAAGGGCGGCACCCTGCCGGCCACACACACCGCGCCATCGACCTTCACCATGCCGGCGTACGCCTGGCGGTTGTCGGATCAGGAAGTGGCGGATGTGGTGAGTTTCATTCGTGGCAGCTGGGGCAACAAAGGGGCACCGGTCAAGGCCAGTGATGTGGCCGCGCTGCGCAAGGATGACATGCAGACCACGTCCGGTGATGACCTCGGTCAGGTGACGCAACACAACAACTGAGCAATCGCCCGACGGCACTAGTCAGATGTGCTACGCCCCGATACTGTGTGCATATACAGTATCGGGGCGTTTTCATGTCTACTCCATTGCCACCTCGCGGTCGCGGCACCGCGACCAACCCGCACAACCGCTTTGCGCCGAATCGCTCGGTGGTCGAGGACGACGGCTGGTACCAGGAAGTGCCCGAGACGCAGAACACCGAGGTGATGATCGAGACCGCGAAAACCATCATCACCCGCAACACCTCGCCTGACCTGCCGTTCGACCGCTCGATCAATCCCTACCGCGGCTGCGAGCACGGTTGCATCTATTGCTATGCGCGACCGAGCCACGCCTATTGGGACATGTCGCCGGGGCTGGATTTCGAAACCCGGCTGATCGCCAAGACCAACGCCGCCCAGGTGCTGGAGGAACAGCTTGGGAAAAAGGGCTATCAATGCGCGCCGATCAATCTGGGTTCCAACACCGATCCGTATCAGCCCATCGAACGCGAGCACAAGATCACCCGGCAGACCCTCGAAGTGCTGCTGCGCTACCGGCATCCGGTGACCATTGTCACCAAGGGTTCGCTGATCCTGCGCGACCTCGACCTGCTCACCGAACTGGCGCAGCAACGGCTGGTGGCGGTGATGATCAGCCTGACCACGCTGGACGACGAACTCAAACGCATCCTCGAACCCCGTGCCGCCGCGCCCAAAGCCCGATTACGAGCGATCCGGGTGATGCGCGAAGCAGGCATTCCCGTGGGGGTGCTGTGTTCGCCAATGATTCCGATGATCAACGACAGCGAAATCGAAAGCCTGCTGACCGAAGCCCACGCCGCTGGCGCGCAAAGCGCCGCCTACATGATGTTGCGCCTGCCGCTGGAGGTGGCGCCGTTGTTCGAGGAATGGCTGCAGGCGCACTATCCGCAGCGCGCCGCCCATGTGCTGAGCCTGATCCGCCAGAGCCGTGGCGGCGAGCTCTACGACAGCCGTTTCGGCGCGAGGATGCGCGGCGAGGGGCCGTTTGCCGACCTGCTTGCGCAGCGTTTTGCCAAAGCCATTAAACGTCTCGGTTTGAACCACCGTGAAGGCTACAACCTCGATTGCGCGGCCTTCTGTCCGCCGGGTCGCCAGATGTCATTGATTTAGCGACAATTAGCCTACGGTTGATGGGTTGGAATCCTTCCGTCGAAACACGCCAGTCACGTTTTTTGTGATCTGGAACACACGTTCTAGAGCGCTTGATTCAGTTTGAGTTAAGTTTCGGCGGCTACCTTGTTCATCGAGTGACTGACGGGTCGGGATGGCCCGGATGTTTTAAACAGCCACTGGCTTCATACCGGAATACACGGGAACGACTCCCCGAATCCGCCAAAGAGGATGAATCATGAGTGACAAGGATAAACAGCCGTTGGCTGCGTCGGCGCAAGCCGTCCCTGGGGCGGCATCCGCCGATGCAGCGCTGCGAACGATCGTTGACGGCTTTTTGCATTTTCATCATGAGGTCTTCCCCCAACAGGAAGAACTCTTCAAGAAACTCGCCACGGCGCAATCGCCACGGGCAATGTTCATCACCTGTGCCGACTCGCGCATCGTGCCCGAGCTGATCACCCAGAGCTCCCCCGGGGATCTGTTCGTGACCCGTAACGTCGGCAACGTCGTGCCGCCTTACGGCCAGATGAACGGTGGCGTTTCCACCGCCATCGAATACGCGGTGCTGGCACTGGGCGTGCAGCACATCATCATCTGCGGCCATTCCGATTGCGGCGCCATGCGTGCGGTACTCAACCCGGACAGCCTGGAAAAAATGCCGACGGTCAAAGCCTGGTTGCGCCACGCCGAAGTGGCAAAAACCATGGTGCACGAAAACTGTAATTGCGCCGACGAAAAAGAAAGCATGCCGATCCTCACCGAGGAGAACGTCATCGCCCAACTGCAGCACTTGCGTACCCATCCTTCGGTAGCCTCGCGCATGGCGAACGGTCAACTGTTCATCCATGGCTGGGTCTACAACATCGAAACCAGCGAAATCAAAGCTTACGACGCGGATCAGGGACGCTTCCTGCCGCTCGACGGCAGCCATCCGATTCCGGTGGCGACGCCCAAAGCGCGCTTCTAAATCTTCCTAAAAATCTGTGTGGTTTGACGCCGGCCGCTGTTTCAGCGGTTCGGCGAAGCCATGCCTGAAGAAAACTTCGGGAGAGTCACCATGCGTGCTGCTCAATTGAAAGCGGTTCTGCCACGGGAGCTGCTGGCTTCGGTGGTGGTGTTTCTGGTCGCGCTGCCGCTGTGCATGGGCATTGCGATTGCGTCAGGGTTGCCGCCAGCCAAAGGCCTGATCACCGGGATCATCGGTGGCCTGGTGGTCGGTTGGCTGGCGGGTTCGCCGTTACAGGTCAGCGGGCCGGCGGCGGGTCTGGCGGTGCTGGTATTCGAGCTGGTGCGTCAGCACGGCATCGAGATGCTCGGGCCGATTCTGTTGCTCGCCGGTTTCCTGCAACTGGTGGCCGGGCGCCTGAAGCTCGGTTGCTGGTTTCGGGTGACGGCGCCAGCGGTGGTCTACGGCATGCTGGCGGGGATCGGCGTGTTGATCGTGCTCTCGCAAGTGCACGTGATGCTCGATGCCAAGCCACAACCGTCCGGGCTGGATAACCTCACGGCCTTCCCCGGCGCGGTAGCGCAGGCCTTGCCGTCGTTCGGCTGGCAGGCCGGGTTGCTCGGGTTGGCGACCATTGCGGTGATGTGGCTGTGGGAGAAGTTTCGCCCGCATTCGCTGCGCTTCATTCCCGGTGCGCTGCTCGGTGTCGGTCTGGCCACGGGTGCCAGCCTGCTGCTGGCGCTGCAGGTCAAACGCGTCGAGGTGCCGGAGAATCTGGCCGAAGCCATCGACTGGCTGAAACCGGCGGACCTGCTCAGCCTTGCCGACCCGACGCTGCTGATCGCTGCGTTTGCCGTGGCGTTTATCGCCAGCGCCGAAACGCTGTTGTCCGCCGCCGCGGTGGATCGCATGCACAACGGCGTGCGCTCGGATTTCGACCGTGAACTGTCAGCGCAAGGTGTCGGCAACATGCTCTGCGGTCTGGTCGGTGCGCTGCCGATGACCGGGGTGATCGTGCGCAGTTCGGCCAACGTGCAGGCCGGCGCGACCACCCGTTACTCGACGATCTTCCATGGTCTGTGGCTGCTGGCATTCGTGCTGTTGCTGTCGAGCGTGCTGCAGAGCATTCCGGTGGCGAGCCTGGCGGGGGTGCTTGTGTATACCGGTTTCAAACTGGTGGACTTGAAAGCGTTTCGCGGCCTGGGCCGTTACGGGCGGATGCCGATGTTCACCTACGCCGCCACGGCGCTGGCGATCATCTTCACCGACCTGCTGACCGGTGTGTTGATCGGTTTCGGTTTGACCATGTTGAAACTGGCCTTCAAGGCTTCACGCCTGAAAATCAGCCTGATCGACCTGCCGCAGGACGGCGAGATGGAGTTGCGTCTGGTGGGCGCAGCGACATTCCTCAAGGTGCCGGCACTGACCCAAGTGCTGGGCAGCATTCCAGCGGGCACAACGGTGCATGTGCCGCTCAATAACCTGAGCTACATCGACCATTCGTGTCTGGAGTTACTGGAAGAGTGGGGCCGGGCGAATGCGGCGAAGGGGTCGAAGCTGTTGATCGAGTCGCGCGGGTTGAAGCGACGGCTTGAAGGTAGGGTTCGGACTAATACCGGGATCGGTGCGGCTGGTTAAATCCCCCGCTTGCAAAGAACCCCTGTGGGAGGGGGCTTGCTCCCGAAGGCGATGGATCAGTCGATATTGATATTGACTGACCCACCGCCTTCGGGAGCAAGCCCCCTCCCACAATTGGGATTTGTACCGGGCTTTGAATCAGGCAGCTGGCTGATCCAGCTCCAGGCCCACACCCAGGCGACGGCCCATGCACGGCCAGCGCTTCCACGCGGCACCGGTATCCGGGCTGATCAGTTTGTCGCGGTAGGCATCTACCGATTCCAGCGCAAAACTATCGTCGTCGAGCATCTTGTCGATGGCGTGATGCACCACTTCGTCCAGTTGATTGGCAAATTCCTCACCGAGCAATTGGTGAGCAATCAGATTGGCGACCGTCATGTCCAAGGGGATCAGTGGCTGGCCGAGGTGCTTGATGTACAGGTCGTTGACCTCTTCGACAAAGCGGTGCGCCAGATAGGCTTCGTCCAGCAGGCTGTCCAGGCCGACCGGCGGCTGGAGGAAGTACTGCTCGGCGATTTTCAGCACCGGTTTGATCTGCGACTCGATTCCCGCTTCCCTGGCAACTTCATTGGCTGCGTCCAGCATGTCTGGTACTTCGTCGATATAGGCGGTGACAAAGCTCGTCAACGCTTCTTCGCGGTTAGCGTCCGGCAACTGGATGGCCGAATGCAGATGAGGCAACTTGGCTTCCAGCTGACGCTTGAGGCGTCCGGTTTCATTTTCGGTTTGTCGGGCTTTTTGGATCTGCTCGCGCAATGCGGCGGTGTTCATGAAAACTCCAGGAAACAAGGCAATGAAATAGGGAAGACATAACTTAGCTGGCTTACGAAAAATGCTAAGACGCATTTGTCATAATTATTTCATCCTTGATACACCTGCGTTATATCGGTTTGCCACCACTCGTCTGCATCCTTCTCCATTCGTGCCCTTGAGCGCAAGTCCCGGCTGTTTCAGATCATTTACGCGATCGCGTTGCAATTCTCCGCCGCTGTCTATACTCGCCATTGAATGGAGTTAGCTGATGACGCCCGACTGCACCCGCAGCAAGGCCCGGCGATTCAAGTTCGTAGTCTGATGCAGCCGCTCCCTTGCCGCAGGCCGAAGCCGGCGGGATAACAAGAACGATAAGGGGAACCCGCAATGATGCGACATCCACACGTCTGGATGGGCCTCCTGTTGTGGTCGATTTTCAGCCCGGCCAATGCGGCCTGGACTGTGAATATGGCGCCTGGAGCGACTGAAATCAGTCACGCAGTATTCGACCTGCACATGACCATTTTCTGGATCTGTGTGGTGATCGGGATCATCGTCTTCGGCGCCATGTTCTGGTCGATGATCGTGCATCGCCGCTCTACCGGGCAGGTCGCCGCAAAATTCCACGAAAGTACCACCGTCGAGATTCTCTGGACCGTCGTGCCGTTCCTGATCCTGGTGGCGATGGCCGTGCCGGCGACCGCCACCCTGATCCGCATGTACGACACCAGTGAACCGGATATCGATATCCAGATCACCGGTTACCAGTGGAAGTGGCACTACAAATACCTCGGTCAGGATGTCGAGTTCTTCAGCAACCTGGCCACCCCCGCCGAACAGATCCACAACAAGGAAGCCAAGGGCGAGCACTACCTGCTCGAAGTCGACAAGCCGCTGGTGCTGCCGGTCGGCGCCAAGGTGCGCTTCCTCGTGACTTCCGCCGACGTGATCCACTCGTGGTGGGTGCCGGCCTTTGCGGTCAAGCGCGATGCGATCCCCGGGTTCGTCAACGAAGCCTGGACCCGCATCGACAAGCCCGGCATCTACCGCGGGCAGTGCGCCGAATTGTGCGGCAAGGATCACGGCTTCATGCCGATCGTGGTCGACGTCAAAGAGAAGCCCGATTACGACAAATGGCTGGCCGACCGCAAAGCCGAAGCCGCTCAGCTCAAAGAGCTGACCAGCAAGGAATGGACCCTCGACGAACTCAAGGAACGCGGCGACAAGATCTATCACACCACCTGCGTAGCCTGTCACCAGGCCGAGGGCCAGGGTCTGCCGCCGATGTTCCCGGCGCTCAAGGGCTCGCCGATTGCCACCGGGCCGAAAGCCGACCACCTGCACCGCGTGTACTTTGGCAAGCCCGGCACCGCCATGGCCGCGTTCGGCAAGCAATTGTCGGAAGTCGATATCGCAGCGGTCGTGACCTACGAACGTAACGCCTGGGGCAACAACAAGGGCGACATGGTCACGCCAAAAGAAGTGCTGGAGCTCAAACAGGCGGAAAGCAAATGAGCCGGTCTATCGCGTACTTCGTGAACCGGCCGGGGCAACGCGCCCCGGCCAGCCCCGTCCACTCACGTAAAGGAGACCGGCCATGAGCGCTGTAATCGATGACCACGGTCATGCCGACCACGCCCACGGCCCCGCCAAAGGCCTGATGCGCTGGGTGCTGACCACCAACCACAAGGACATCGGCACGCTGTACCTGTGGTTTGCGTTCTGCATGTTCCTGCTCGGCGGCTCGTTCGCCATGGTGATCCGCGCCGAGCTGTTCCAGCCCGGGCTGCAGATCGTCGAACCGGCGTTCTTCAACCAGATGACCACCATGCACGGCCTGGTGATGGTGTTCGGGGCGGTGATGCCGGCATTCGTCGGCCTCGCCAACTGGATGATCCCGTTGATGATCGGCGCGCCGGACATGGCCCTGCCACGGATGAACAACTTCAGCTTCTGGCTGCTGCCGGCGGCGTTTCTGCTGCTGGTCTCGACCCTGTTCATGCCCGGTGGCGGGCCGAACTTCGGCTGGACGTTCTACGCGCCGCTGTCCACCACCTACGCGCCGGAAAGCGTCACCTACTTCATCTTCGCCATCCACCTGATGGGGATCAGTTCGATCATGGGCGCGATCAACGTGATCGCCACCATCCTCAACCTGCGCGCCCCCGGCATGACCCTGATGAAAATGCCGCTGTTCGTCTGGACCTGGCTGATCACCGCGTTCCTGCTGATCGCGGTGATGCCGGTGCTGGCCGGTTGCGTGACGATGATGCTGATGGACATCCACTTCGGCACCAGTTTCTTCAGCGCCGCCGGTGGCGGTGACCCGGTGCTGTTCCAGCACGTGTTCTGGTTCTTCGGCCATCCCGAGGTGTACATCATGATCCTGCCGGCCTTCGGCGCCGTCAGCCAGATCATCCCGACCTTCTCGCGCAAGCCGCTGTTCGGCTACACCTCGATGGTCTATGCGACGGCGAGCATCGCGTTCCTGTCATTCATCGTCTGGGCGCACCACATGTTCGTGGTCGGCATCCCGCTGGTGGGCGAGTTGTTCTTCATGTACGCGACCATGCTCATCGCCGTGCCGACCGGGGTGAAAGTGTTCAACTGGGCCAGCACCATGTGGCAAGGCTCGCTGACCTTCGAGACACCGATGCTGTTCGCCGTGGCATTCGTGATCCTGTTCTCGATCGGCGGTTTCTCCGGGCTGATGCTGGCCATTGCTCCGGCGGACTTCCAGTATCAGGACACCTACTTCGTGGTCGCGCACTTCCACTATGTGCTGGTGCCGGGGGCGATCTTCGGGATCTTTGCCTCAGCCTATTACTGGCTGCCGAAATGGACCGGGCACATGTACGACGAAACCCTCGGAAAGCTGCACTTCTGGCTGTCGTTCGTCGGCATGAACCTGACTTTCTTCCCGATGCACTTCGTCGGGCTGGCGGGAATGCCGCGACGGATTCCGGACTACAACCTGCAGTTCGCCGACTTCAACATGGTCTCGTCGATCGGCGCATTCATGTTCGGAACCACGCAGATCTTCTTCCTGTTCATCGTGATCAAGACCATCCGTGGCGGCGAACCGGCACCTGCCAAACCGTGGGATGGCGCCGAAGGCCTGGAGTGGAGCGTGCCGTCACCGGCGCCGTATCACACCTTCACCACGCCACCGGAAGTGAAATGAAACGCCTTGCCTTTGTGGGAGGGGGCTTGCTCCCGAATGCGTCAGATCATTCCACTCATGTGTTGAATGATGAACTGCATTCGCGAGCAAGCCCGCTCCCACAGGGGATCTCGGCTGAGGCTGAAAATCATGGCTGACTCGATCTCGCTGAAAAAACTGGTCACCCGCCTGCTCGGCGTGGTGGTGGCAATGTTTGTCTTCGGTTTTGCCCTGGTGCCGATCTACGACGTGATGTGCAAGGCCTTCGGCATCAACGGCAAGACCGCCGGGCAGTACGAGGGTGAGCAGGTGGTGGATAACTCGCGGCAGGTGCGCGTGCAGTTTCTGTCGATGAACAACGCCGACATGCCGTGGGAGTTCTACCCCAAGGGTGAGGAACTGGTGACCCATCCCGGCGGCGTAAACGAGATGATCTTCGTCGCCCGCAACCCCACCGACAAACCGATGAGCGCCCAGGCCGTGCCGAGTATCGCACCCAGCGAAGCGGCGGCGTATTTCCACAAGACCGAATGCTTTTGCTTTACCCAGCAGGTGCTGCAGCCCGGTCAGCAGATCGAGATGCCGATGCGTTTCATCATTGACCGCGACATGCCCAAGGACGTGAAGCACCTGACGCTGTCCTACACGCTGTTCGATATCACCGCCCGTCATCCACCGGTGGCTGCAAACACTGGCGGTTAAGCGTGCCCGATAAGGAGAACAATAAATGGCAACTCATGAGCACTATTACGTTCCGGCACAGAGCAAATGGCCGATCGTCGCCACCATCGGCATGGTTACCACCGTGTACGGCCTGGCGACCTGGTTCAACGATCTGAAGGCAGCGCGCCCGGAATCCCACGGCCCATACATCTTTTTCGTCGGCGGGCTGCTGCTGGCGTACATGCTGTTCGGCTGGTTCGGGGCGGTGATCAAGGAAAGTCGCGCCGGGCTGTACAGCCCGCAGCTCGACCGCTCGTTCCGCTGGGGCATGAGTTGGTTCATCTTCTCCGAGGTGATGTTCTTCGTCGCCTTCTTCGGCGCACTGTTCTATGTGCGGCACATTTCCGGCCCGGCGCTGGGTGGCGAAGGCCCGAAAGGCATCGCGCACATGCTCTGGCCGAACTTCCAGTTCACCTGGCCGCTGCTGCACACCCCGGACCCGAAACTGTTCCCGCCGCCCAAGGAAGTCATCAGCCCGTGGGGCCTGCCGCTGATCAACACGATTCTGCTGGTCAGCTCCAGCGTGACCATCACCATCGCCCACCACGCCTTGAAAAAAGGCCATCGCGGTGCGCTGAAAATCTGGCTGGCGATCACCGTGCTGCTGGGCTGCGGCTTCCTCGCATTGCAGGCCGAGGAGTACATGCACGCCTATCACGAACTGGGTTTGACGCTGGGTTCGGGCATTTACGGCGCGACGTTCTTCATGCTCACCGGTTTCCACGGCGCCCACGTGACCATCGGCACGATCATTCTGTTCGTGATGCTGATGCGCATCATGAAGGGCCATTTCGATGCCGAGCATCAGTTCGGCTTCGAGGCGGCGAGCTGGTACTGGCACTTCGTCGATGTGGTGTGGATCGGCTTGTTCGTCTTCGTTTACGTACTCTGAGCGCTGATCACCAAGGCGCGTGCGACACCAGTTGGCCGCTGTAGAAGCCCCAGGCGATCAGGCCGACGGTGGCCGCGGCCAATGCCACCCGAACACTCAAGGCGATCACCAGGCGATTGGAACTGCTGTCGTCCTTGACCAGGAAAAACAGGCCGCTGAACAGGCTGATCACCGTGGCAATCAGCAGCAGGACGATGGCTGCTTTGAGCATGGGAAGACTCCGGGGGACAGGCGATGCAGTTGAGTATAGCGATCGCGACGACTGACTTTGTGGCACGGCCATGAAGCGCTTCCGGCCGGGCGTGATACCGACCGTGGTGGTGGCGTTGCTGTTGCCGCTGCTGGTGTCGCTGGGTTTCTGGCAACTGGGCCGGGGGGCGGAGAAAACCGCCCTGCTCGCCACTTACGCCGAGCGCCGCGCGGCTGATCCGATGGCCAGCAGCGAATTGCTGCACAGCGCCGACCCGGCCTTTCGCCGCGTGCATCTGTACGGCCAGTTCGATGGCGCCCACAGCCTGCTGCTCGACAACCGCCAGCGCAACGGCAAGGTCGGTATCGAGCTGCTGCAACCGTTTCAGGATCGGGCCACCGGCCAGTGGCTGCTGGTCAATCGCGGCTGGCTGCCATGGCCGGATCGCCGGGTGACGCCGCAATTTGCTACCCCCACCGACGCGGTCAACCTGGATGCCTGGGTCTACGTTGCCCCCGGCGCGACCTTCCAGTTGCACGCCGACCCGGCCAGCAGCAACTGGCCGCAAACGATCACCGCCGTCGAGCCTGCGAAGCTGTGGAAAACCCTCGAACGCGACGGCTTCGCCTACGAACTTCGTGCCGAACCCGGCCCCGCCAGCTATGAGGCCGACTGGCCGGTCGTCGCCATGGGCCCGGAAAAACACCTTGGATACGCCGTGCAGTGGTTCGCCATGGCCACCGCCCTGCTCGGCCTCTACCTCTACCTTGGATTGCACAACGCAAAGGAGAAACACCATGGGAACGGCCATGAATCCACCCAGCATGTCTGAGGCGAAAACTCCGGCCACCCGCCGCCGCGGGCGGATCCAGCTGCTGCTGATTCTGCTCGGCGTGGTCGGCCCGATGGTGCTGGCGACCGGCATGTACAAACTGCAGTTCTGGGTACCGGAAGGTCGCAGCTACCACGGCGAACTGATCGGCAACGGCCAGACCCGCGCCGACCTCGGCGTACAAGCCGATGAACAGCGCTGGCAGATGCTGGTGACCGCGCCGAAGGATTGCGCGGTGGACTGTCAGCAACTGGTGTACCTCGCCCGGCAGATCCAGATCGGCCTCGGTCGCGATGCCGGACGCGCCAGCCACGCCCTCGCCGCTGCACAGCCGCTGAGCGCCGACTACGAAGCCAAGCTGAGCCGCGAATATCCGCAGCTGCAACGCTACCCGCTGGACAGCGCAGCGTTGAGCAAGGCCACCGGCGACAAGGCCACACCGCAACTGTGGATCATCGACCCCCACGGCAACCTGGTGCTGCGCTACGACCCGAGTGTGAAGGGCAAGGATCTGCTCAACGACCTGCGCCATCTGCTGAAACTGTCCAACATCGGATAAGGGCATCGTCATGGCCAAACCTGGATTTCGCCTCGCGTTGTTTGCCACCCTGCTGGCACTGATCGTCGTGCTGCTCGGCGCCTACACCCGCCTGACCCACGCAGGCTTGGGCTGTCCGGACTGGCCGGGCTGTTACGGTTTTATCAGCGTGCCGAAAAGCGAAGCCCAACTGGCGCATGCCGAGCTGCATTACCCCGACTCGCCGGTGGTGGCGCACAAGGGCTGGAACGAGATGATCCACCGCTACTTCGCCGGCACTCTCGGCCTGCTGATTTCGATTCTGGCCGGGCGCGCCTGGGTCAATCGTCGTCATCCGGGGCAGCCGCTGAAGCTGCCACTGTTTCTGCTGGCGGTGGTGTTCGCCCAAGCGGCGTTCGGCATGTGGACGGTGACGCTCAAGCTCTGGCCGCAAGTGGTCACCGGACATCTGCTCGGCGGCTTTGCGACATTGAGTCTGTTGTTCCTGCTGACCTTGCGCCTGTCCGGCGTGCTACCGGCGCTGACCGTGCCCAAGCGCTTGCAGTATTGGGCGACGGCGGGGCTGTTGCTGGTGATCGGCCAGATTGCCCTCGGCGGCTGGGTCAGCTCCAACTACGCGGCGGTGGCCTGCATCGACTTCCCGACCTGCCACGGCCAGTGGCTGCCGCCAGCGGACTTTGCCAACGGCTTTCACCTGACCCAGCACATCGGCCCCAATTATCTCGGCGGCCAACTCGATAGCGATGCGCGCACGGCGATTCACCTGACCCACCGCATCGGCGCGTTGCTGGTAACGATCGTCCTGCTCGGTCTGGCCTGGCAACTGAAAGCCGTCGGCATGACCCGACTCGCCGGGCTGGTGCTGGTCGCCCTCGGCGCACAGATCACCCTCGGTATCAGCAACGTATTGTTCCATCTGCCGCTGCCGGTGGCCGTGGCCCACAACGCCGGTGGCGCAGCGCTGCTGCTGACCATGGTGCTGGTCAATTATCACGCGCGCACCAGTCTGGTTCGGGTCAAACAGCCGGTGCTCGCCCGCTGGCGCCTCAGCCCGCGTAAACACGTGGCGGCGCCCATCACCATTAAAGGAGAAACGCCATGGCGCTTCTGATCAGCGAACGTCCCGCCCAGGCGCTGTGGCGTGACTATCTGGAGCTGACCAAGCCGAAAGTGGTGGTGCTGATGCTGATCACCTCGCTGGTCGGCATGTTCCTCGCGACCCGCGCCGGGGTGCCGTGGACGGTGCTGGTGTTCGGCAATCTGGGGATTGCGTTGTGTGCCGGCGGCGCGGCGGCGGTCAATCATGTGGTGGATCGGCGTATCGACGCGGTAATGGCGCGCACCCACAAACGGCCATTGGCCGAGGGCCGGGTTTCACCCGGAGCGGCGCTGACCTTTGCGCTGGTGCTGGCGCTGCTCGGGCAGGCGATGCTGCTGACCTTCACCAATGCGCTGACCGCGTGGCTGACCCTCGCATCGTTACTCGGCTACGCGGTGATCTACACCGGTTTCCTCAAACGCGCGACGCCACAGAACATCGTCATCGGCGGTCTTGCCGGCGCCGCTCCTCCGCTGCTCGGCTGGACCGCCGCCACCGGCCATGTCAGCGCCGAACCGTTGCTGCTGGTGCTGATCATCTTCGCCTGGACCCCGCCGCACTTCTGGGCGCTGGCGATTCATCGTAAAGAGGAATACGCCAAGGCCGACATCCCGATGCTGCCGGTGACCCACGGCGAGCACTACACCAAGGTGCATATTCTGCTGTACACCTTCGCGCTGCTCGCGGTGAGCCTGCTGCCGTACGTGATCCACATGAGCGGCGTGCTCTACCTGATCTGCGCCCTCGCGCTGGGCGCAAGGTTTCTGCAATGGGCCGTGGTGCTGTACCGTGGCACTCGGCCGCACGCGGCGATCAACACCTTCAAGTACTCTATTTATTACTTGTTCCTGTTGTTCATCGCCCTGCTCGTAGACCACTACTTACTGTTGAACCTATGACTCGAACCCAGAAAACCGTCTTCATCCTCGTCGCCGTGATCGCGCTGATCCTGGGACTGACCGTCAACAAAGTGCTGAGTGGCAAGGGCCAGGGCGACCCCACCGCGCTGATCGACGCCGGCATCATCCTGCTACCGCAGAGCCGCACGTTGCCGGGCGTGACCATGACCAATCAGGACGGCCAGCCGGTCGCCATCGACGAGTTGAAAGGCAAGTGGAGCCTGCTGTTTTTCGGCTACACCTTCTGCCCGGACATCTGCCCGACCACCCTCGCCCAACTGCGCCAGATCAAGAGCGAGTTGCCCAAGGATGCTGTGGATAAACTGCAGATCGTGCTGGTCAGCGTCGACCCGAACCGCGACACCCCGCAGCAGTTGAAGCAGTACCTGGGTTACTTCGATCCACAGTTCGTGGGCCTGACGCCGAAGTCGATCGAAGAACTGCAGAAAGTCGCGAATGCGGTGAGTATTCCGTTCATTCCGGCGGACACCAGCAAGCCGAATTACACCGTGGATCACAGCGGCAACCTGGCGGTGATCGGGCCGGACGGCACGCAGCGCGGCTTTATTCGGGCGCCGCTGAACAACGCCAAACTGGTGGCGCAACTGCCAGTAATGCTCAACCGTAAATAGCCAAGATCAAAAGCCACCCCTCACCCTAACCCTCTCCCGGAGGGAGAGGGGACTGACCGAGGGATGCTGACGAAATACGCCGACCTGTAAGTCCTTTGCCGAATCCATAATCGACCCAATCTTTCAGGTCGATGTACAACGCAAGACACCTCGGTCGGCTCCCTCTCCCTCCGGGAGAGGGCTGGGGTGAGGGGCGAATACACAGCAGGTCCAAAACCGAACACTCGGCCACAAAAAAAGGGGACGCCATTGGCGTCCCCTTTTCATTGCAACTATCTGTATCAGAACGCCGGCAACACCGCGCCTTTGTACTTCTCGGTGATGAATTTCTTCACTTCCGGGCTGTGCAGCGCAGCAGCCAGTTTCTGCATCGCGGCGCTGTCCTTGTTGTCGGCACGGGACACCAGGATGTTGACGTACGGCGAGTCGTTGCCTTCGATCACCAGCGCGTCCATGGACGGATCGAGCTTGGCTTCCAGCGCGTAGTTGGTGTTGATCAGCGCCAGATCGACCTGGGTCAGCACGCGCGGGATGGTCGCGGCTTCCAGCTCACGGATTTTCAGGTCTTTCGGGTTCTGCGCGATGTCTTTCGGGGTCGACAGAATGTTGGTCGGATCCTTCAGGGTGATCAGGCCGGCCTTGGCCAGCAGCAACAGCGCACGGCCGCCGTTGGTGGCGTCGTTCGGGATCACCACGTTGGCGCCGCTTGGCAGGTCTTTCAGATCCTTGATCTTGCTCGAGTAGGCGCCCAGCGGCTCCAGGTGCACGCCGGTCACAGCCACCAGGTTGGTGCCCTTGGCCTTGTTGAACTCATCGAGGTACGGCTGGTGCTGGAAGAAGTTGGCGTCCAGGCGCTTCTCGGCAACCTGTACGTTCGGCTGGATGTAGTCGGTGAAGACCTTGACCTTCAGATCCACGCCTTCTTTGGCCAGGGCCGGCTTCACGAATTCGAGGATTTCCGCGTGCGGCACCGGAGTGGCGGCAACGGTCAGGGTTTCAGCGTGGGCCGAAAAAGCGGCTACGGCAGCGAAAGCAGCGATCAGTTTTTTCATTCAGCTAACTCCTTATAAGGCGCCCGTGTGGCGCCTGCCAGCGAATGGCCGGCTCATCTCTTGATTACAAAAACCGGTTATTTGCGCGAGAAATGCACGACCAGTCGGTCGCCGACCATTTGCAGCACTTGTACCAGAATCAACAGCAACACCACGGTAACGATCATCACGTCAGTCTGGAAACGCTGGTAACCGAAACGGATCGCCAGGTCACCCAGACCACCGGCGCCGACCACACCGGCCATCGCCGTGTAGGACACCAGAGTAATCGCGGTCACCGTAATCGCCGCGAAGATGCCTGGACGGGCTTCCGGCAGCAAGGCGTTCATGATGATTTGACGGGTAGTCGCGCCCATCGACTGGGTGGCTTCGATGATGCCGCGATCGACTTCACGCAGCGCGGTTTCCACCAGACGCGCGAAGAACGGCGTCGCACCCACCACCAGCGGTGGAATCGCACCGGCCACGCCCAGCGAAGTGCCGGTGATCAGCACGGTGAACGGGATCATCACGATCAGCAGAATGATGAACGGCAGCGAGCGCAGAATGTTCACCGCCAGCGACATGAAGGCGTAGAGGCCACGACTTTCCAGCAACTGACGTGGGCTGCAGAGGAACAGCAACACGCCCAACGGCAAGCCGAGCAACACGGTGAACAGCAGCGATCCGCCAAGCATCAGCATGGTGTCGCCGGTGGCCAGCCAGATTTCGTACCAGTCGATATTGGTGAAGAAACTCATCAGGGCTTCCATTAACGCAGCACCTCCATGTGAACGTCAGCGGCGGTGAAGCGGGCGAAAGCCGCTTCCATGTCGCCACCGGTGACGGCGAGGGTCAATTGCCCGTAAGGAATGTCTTTGATGCGGTCGATGCGACCGGCGAGGATGCTGTAGTCGACCCCGGTTTCCCGGGCAACGGTACCGAGCAACGGCGCGTAGGTTGCTTCGCCCTGGAAGGTCAGACGCACGATGCGACCCGGCACGTGAGCGAAGTCATCGCGCTGTTCACTTTCGTCGATCTGCTCGCTTTCCTGGACGAAACGCTTGGTGGTCGGGTGCTGCGGATGCAGGAACACATCGGCCACCGAGCCTTGCTCGACGATCACCCCGGCGTCCATCACTGCCACCTGATCGCAGACGCGACGGATCACGTCCATCTCGTGGGTGATCAGGACGATGGTCAGCTTCAGTTCGCGGTTGATCTCGGCCAGCAGTTGCAGGACCGACGCGGTGGTCTGCGGATCGAGGGCACTGGTGGCCTCGTCGCACAGCAGGATCTTCGGCTTGGTCGCCAGGGCGCGGGCGATGCCGACGCGCTGTTTCTGGCCGCCGGACAATTGTGCCGGGTACTTCTTGGCGTGATCGGACAGACCGACCCGTGCCAGCAACTCAGCGACACGCTGATTGATCTCGCTGCTCGACAGCTCGCCCGCCAGGGTCAGGGGCAGCGCGACGTTGTCGGCCACGGTCTTGGAGGCGAGCAGGTTGAAGTGCTGGAAGATCATCCCGACTTGCTGACGGAAGCGGCGCAGGCCGTTGGCGTCCAGCGCAGTGACTTCTTCGCCGTCGACGATGATCTTGCCGCCGCTGGAATCTTCCAGGCGATTGATCAGACGCAGCAGGGTACTTTTTCCCGCACCGGAATGGCCAATCAGGCCGAAGACCTGACCGTTTTCAATCGAAAGACTGGTCGGGTGCAGGGCGGGGATGTCCTTACCGGCGACGCGGTAAGTTTTGTGGACGTTTTGAAACTCGATCACGTAGCGAACCTTGTGGGGCGCGTTAGAAAAGGATCAGCGGTTAGCCGGGCGCGCATTTTAGCCTGTCCGTATAGAGGTTCTTAGCATTTATTTCGCAATTAACCTTCGATTTGGCAATAACAAGATCAAAGGTCATAAAAAAGGAACGCCCATTCCTGCTCATTGGTCACTAGTTAAGCGACTTGAAACCCTGGGTAACCGTGCCCGGAAACGCTCAAGAGTCCCCGTTGAAACGGGGTCAACCGAGGAGTTTACGTCTGATGAGCAGCAAGAAACCTACGACCGACAAAAGCCAACTGGCCGGAACCGATACCAAGGATCGCGCCAACACCAACGCCAAACTCGACAGTCTGGAGAAGTTTCGCTCCGACGCGACCGGCCAGGCCCTGTGCACCAATCAGGGAGTGAAGGTCGCCGATAACCAGAACACCCTCAAGGCCGGCCCGCGCGGGCCGTCGTTGCTGGAAGACTTCATCATGCGTGAAAAGATCACGCACTTTGACCACGAACGCATTCCGGAGCGCATCGTCCATGCGCGCGGGACTGGCGCGCATGGTTTCTTCCAGGCCTACGAGAACCATTCGACGCTGACCAAGGCCGGTTTCCTGCAAGACCCGGGGAAAAAGACCCCGGTGTTCGTGCGTTTTTCCACGGTGCAGGGGCCGCGCGGTTCCGGCGATACAGTGCGTGACGTACGCGGTTTCGCGGTGAAGTTCTTCACCGACGAGGGCAACTTCGATCTGGTCGGCAACAACATGCCGGTGTTTTTCATTCAGGACGCGATCAAGTTTCCCGACTTCGTCCACGCGGTAAAACCCGAACCGCACAATGAGATCCCGACCGGCGGCTCGGCCCACGATACGTTCTGGGACTTCGTTTCGCTGGTGCCGGAATCGGCGCACATGGTGATCTGGGCGATGTCCGACCGGGCGATCCCGAAAAGCCTGCGCAGCATGCAGGGCTTTGGCGTGCACACCTTCCGCCTGGTCAACGCCGAGGGCAAATCGCGCTTCGTCAAATTCCACTGGCGCCCGACCGCCGGCACCTGCTCGCTGGTGTGGGACGAGGCGCAGAAGCTCGCCGGTAAAGACACCGACTACCATCGTCGCGATCTCTGGGAAGCCATTGAAATGGGCGACTACCCGGAGTGGGAACTGGGCGTTCAGATCATCGAGGAAGAAAACGAGCACGACTTCGATTTCGACATCCTCGACCCGACCAAGCTGATCCCCGAAGAAATTGTGCCGATCACCCCGCTGGGCAAGATGACCCTGAACCGTAACCCGGACAATTTCTTTGCCGAGACCGAACAGGTTGCGTTCTGCCCGGGCCACATCGTGCCGGGGATCGATTTCTCCAACGATCCGCTGCTGCAAGGCCGGCTGTTTTCCTACACCGACACGCAAATCAGCCGACTCGGTGGGCCGAACTTTCATGAGCTGCCGATCAACCGCCCGGTCGCACCCTTCCACAACGGCCAGCGCGATGCCCAACACCGCACGGTGATCGACAAGGGGCGCGCGTCCTACGAGCCGAACTCGATCGACGGTGGCTGGCCTAAAGAGACCCCGCCAGCCGCGCAGGACGGTGGTTTCGAGACTTATCCGGAACGCATTGACGCCGCCAAGATCCGCCAGCGCAGCGAATCGTTCAGCGATCACTTCTCGCAGGCGCGACTGTTCTTCAACAGCATGAGTGACCATGAGAAGGAACACATCATTGCCGCCTACAGCTTCGAGCTGGGCAAGGTTGAGCGCGAGTTCATCCGTGCGCGGCAGGTGAATGAGATTCTCGCCAATATCGACCTGGAACTGGCCAAACGTGTCGCGGCCAACCTCGGGCTGCCGGCGCCAAGCAAAGGTACGGTCGAGGTGCGCAAGACTTCGTTCGATCATTCGCCAGCGCTGAGTCAGGCCAATCTGCTGCCAGAGAACATCAAAACCCGAAAAGTGGCGATTCTTGCGGCGAACGGTGTCGATGGTGCGGCAATTGCTGCCATGAAGAAGGCATTGGCAGCGGAAGGTGCCCACGCCAAGCTGCTCGGCCCGACTTCGGCACCGGTGAAGACGGCCGACGGCAAAGCCCTGCCGGTGGACGCTTCCATGGAAGGCATGCCTTCGGTGATCTTCGATGCGGTGTTCGTGCCCGGTGGCGCGGCGTCGATCAAGGCGTTGAGCGCTGACGGTGTGGCGTTGCACTACCTGCTGGAGGCGTACAAGCACCTGAAGGCGATTGCGCTGCACGGCGAGGCCAAGCAGTTGCAGGATCTGCTGAAGCTTGAGGCGGATGCGGGGTTGCTGCAGGGCAAGGATGTGCCGGGGTTGACCAAGCCGTTCTTCGCGGCGATCGGGCAGCATCGGGTTTGGGATCGCGAGCCTAAGGCCAAAGCCATTCCAGCTTAAGGAAACTGGCTGCCTGAGAGGACGCCTTCGCGAGCAAGCCCGCTCCCACAGGGTTCACGCTGGACCTGTGGGAGCGGGCTTGCTCGCGAAGCTTTTCAGGGTTTAGCTGGAATCAGAACCATCTGCGCCGGCACCGTGCGCAGAATCTGCTTCTCAATGCGCAACTCGAAGTCCGGATTCAGTTTCTTCACCCGCTTGCTCAGCAGAGTCGCCAGCCAAGGGTAATCCTGAGTGCGCGGTGCCTGAATGCTCACGGCACATTCGTAATTCACCACATCGGCGGCGATCGCGTCGAGTTGCCGGCGAAGTTTGCGGCTATCGTTGATGTTCAGCGCCACCGTGGTGCTTTCGGCAGTCGGATCGATGACCTTGGCTTTCGGTTTGGCTTCGGCTGCCAGCAGCGCCGCTTCGGCTTTCTCCAGCTCGGCTTTACGGGCTTCGGTGATCGCGCCGTTGACGCCACCGGTCAGCGCCGGGGCCTTGGGCATCAGGGCGCGGGCACGGCTCAGTGCGGTCGCTGCCGCGTTCACATCACCTTTCTGCAACACGATCTGACTGCGGCGCAGGTAGGCTTCGGCCAACTGGCGCTGGTATTGCTCGAGCGACTGATCGTTGGGGTTCTGTGCCTGCAAGGCGGCCAATTGGTCTTCGGCGGTGGCCAGTTCGCTGCTGGCCAGGCTTTGCTCCAGCTGTGCGATGGCCGTGGCCCGCGCGTCGGGGGCTTCGGCCACCGGCGGCGTGCTTTGGCAGGCGCCCAGCAGCACGGAAAATGCGACAAGGAGCAGATAACGGGAGGCGAACGGCTTCATTCCTGCGACTCTCTATTTGCGCAAAAAGCGAGCAAGTCTACACCCCTCGACGGGGCAGAACAAAACTCAGCAGAAACAGTGCGGCTGCCGTCACAACGATTGACGGCCCCGCCGGGGTGTCCTTGAACCATGACAGCGCCAGCCCGCCACACACGGCGAGCATGCCCAGCAGGCTCGCGCCCAGCGCCATCTGCTCCGGCGAACGGGCGTGACGTTGTGCCGCAGCCGCCGGGATGATCAACAGCGAAGTAATCAGCAACACACCGACGATTTTCATCGCCACCGCGATCACCACCGCGATCAACAGCATCAGCGCCATGCGCAGACCCGCCACCGGCAGGCCTTCGACCCTGGCCAATTCCTCATGCACGGTAATCGCCAGCAGCGGCCGCCACAGCGTCACCAGCAACACCAGCACTGCCGCGCTGCCACCGAGGATCCACGCCAGATCGGTCGGACTGATCGCCAGCAAGTCGCCGAACAGATAGGCCATCAGGTCGATCCGCACTTCATGCATGAAGCTTAGTACCACCAAGCCAAGAGAGAGCGTACTCGGCGCGAGAATCCCCAACAGCGTGTCCGACGCCAGCGGCTGACGCTGCTGCAACGTCACCAGCAGCACCGCCAGCAGCAGGCAGCCGACGGTCACCGCCACCGTCGGACTGACATCCAGCAGAAAGCCCAGGGCCACGCCAAGCAGCGCGGCGTGGGACAGGGTGTCGCCGAAATAGGCCATGCGCCGCCAGACCACGAACGAACCCAACGGCCCGGCAACCAGCGCCAGCGCCAGACCTGCAAGCAGGGCATACAACAGAAAATCAGCCATGCTTGCAGTGGTCTCCGTGAACGTGGGTGTGGCCCGCAGCGGGCGCCTTGACCACCGAACCGTGCAGGTCGTGGGCGTGGTCGTGATGGTGGTGATAGATCGCCAGGCTCGGTGCGTTCTTGCCGAACAGCTCGACGAACGCCGGATCGCCGCTGACCTGCTCGGGGTGCCCGGAACAGCAGACGTGTCGGTTGAGGCAGACCACCTGATCGGTGGTGCTCATCACCAGATGCAAATCGTGCGAGACCATCAGCACCCCGCAACCATGCCGGTCGCGCAGGCGAGTGATCAGGCTGTACAGCTCGGCCTGGCCGGCGACATCCACGCCCTGCACCGGCTCGTCGAGCACCAACAACTCCGGCTCGCGCAACAGCGCCCGGGCCAGCAGCACGCGCTGCATTTCGCCGCCGGAAACGGTCTGCACCGGGCTGTCGATAACGTGCTCGGCGCCGACTTCCCTCAGCGCAGCCAGCGCACGCGGGCGATCAACACCCGGCACCAGACGCAGGAAACGCAGCACCGACAGCGGCAAGGTCGGGTCGACGTGAAGTTTTTGCGGCATGTAGCCGACGCGCAGTTTCGGCTTGCGCCAGACACTGCCGCTGTCAGGCTTCAGCAGGCCAAGCACGGCGCGCACCAGTGTGGTCTTGCCGGCGCCGTTGGGGCCGATCAGGGTGACGATCTGCCCCGGTTCGACGCTCAGCTCGATGTTGTCCAGCACGGTCTGCCCGGCAAACGTGACGGCGACGTGCTCCAGACGGATCAACGGGTTGCTCATCAGGCCCCCTGGCAACCGGAGCACAGGCCGACCACTTCGACGGTCTGTGCTTCGACGATGAAACCGACATCCTTGGCGCTATTGATGATCGCGTCGCTGATAGCTTTCTGTTCCAGCTCAATGGCGGCGTGGCAGTCGCGGCAGATCAGGAACTGGCCCTGATGTGCATGTTCCGGATGCACGCAACCGACAAAGGCGTTGAGCGAAGAAATGCGGTGCACCAAGCCATTTTCCAAGAGGAAATCCAGCGCACGGTACACGGTCGGCGGCGCCGCGCGGCGGCCGTCCTGCTCGCTGAGCACCGCCAGAATGTCGTAGGCGCCCAGCGGCTTGTGGCTCTGCCACACCAGCTCCAGCACCCGCCGGCGCAACGCAGTCAGGCGCAGGCCTTTCTGGGCGCACAAGGTATCGGCCTCGGTCAGTGCGCTGTGCACGCAATGAGAGTGGTCGTGAGGACGGCTGGCAATCGGTGTAATAGGCATGGGCGGCGACGAGTTTTGATAGAGACGTTATTATGTTACCCGTTCTCGCCTCCTTGAGTGGTCATCGTGTCCCGACTTTTTTCTGTTTTTGTGGCGTTTATCGCCAGTTTTCTGCTGATCGGTTCGGCTCAGGCCGAGGTCAAGGTCCTCACCAGCATCAAACCGCTGCAGCTGATTGCCGCGGCCGTGCAGGACGGCGTGGCGATTCCCGAAGTGCTGCTGCCGCCGGGCGCTTCGCCGCATAACTACGCGCTGCGCCCGTCCGACGTGCGCAAGGTGCAATCGGTGGATCTGCTGTACTGGATCGGCCCGGACATGGAAGGTTTCCTGCCACGGGTGCTCAACGGTCGTACGCTGCCAAGCGTGGCCGTGCAGGATCTGCCGGGCATGAAGCTGCGCCGCTTCGCCGAAGACAGCCACTCCCACGCCGAAGACGCCGACGAGCATGATCACGATCATCGCCCAGGCACACTGGACGCGCATTTGTGGCTATCGCCGGTCAACGCGCGGGTCATTGCCGAGAAAATGGCTGCCGACCTCAGCGCAGCCGATCCGGCCAACGCCGAACGCTATCAGAGCAACGCCAAGGCTTTCGATGAGCGCCTCGACGCACTGGATGCACGCTTGAAGAAGCGCATGGCCGATGTCGAGGGCAAACCGTACTTCGTGTTCCACGAAGCGTTCGATTACTTCGAAGACGCTTACGGCCTGAAGCACACTGGCGTGTTCAGCGTGGCCGCCGAAGTCCAGCCGGGCGCGCAGCATGTCGCCGCGATGCGCAAGCGCCTGCAGGAAGTGGGCAAGACCTGTGTGTTCAGTGAACCGCCGCTGCGTCCGCGCCTGGCGGAAACCCTGGTGGCAGGCCTGCCGGTGAAGCTGGCGGAGCTGGATGCACTGGGCGGCTATACGCCGGCGACAGCTCAGGGGTACGAGCAGGTGCTGGAGAAGCTGGGCAACGATTTGGCCGGGTGCCTGGAATCGTTGTAATCCCCAACTTCTGCTCGCGAAAGCGGTGGGGCATTCAACATAGATGCTGAATTTGCCGGCCCATTCGCGAGCAAGCCCGCTCCCACATGGACATTTGTCGTTCGCAAATCCAATGTGGGAGCGGGCTTGCTCGCGAAGCTTTTAAAGGGCGAAAGGTAGCGGTGTATGCACCTGCTGCCGCTGCGCCAAACGCTGCTCGAACTCCTGCGGATCGTGAATCAGCACGTCCTGCCCGGCAAACTGCTCGGCGGCGATCAACCGCGACAACCAGAACCGCACACACGCCACGCGCAGCATGGTCGGCCATAGCTCCGCTTCAGCGGCCGTGAACGGACGCAGCGCCGCATAGGCACCGAGGAATGCGCGGGCACGCGGCCCGTCAATCAGGCCTTCCTCGTCCGAACACCAGTCATTCAAGGCAATCGCCACGTCGTAGAGCATCGGCCCCGAGCAGGCGTTGTAGAAGTCGATCAACCCGGTCAGGCGCGTGCCTTCGAACATCGCGTTGTCGCGGAACAGGTCGGCGTGGATGTTGGCCCGTGGCAGCGCGAGAATTTTGTCTTTCTGCAGGGTGATTTCTTCCAGTGCCTTGTGCAGCAACGCACGCGGCTCGTCACTCAGGTGCGAAAGAAACTCGGTGCCCTCCTCCAGCATCCAGTCCAGGCCACGGTCGGTCTTGCGTTTGATCATGCGCTCGCCCTGGGTCGCCAGGTGCAGATGCGCCTGCAACTCGCCGACCTGCGCGCAATGCTGGGCGTTGGCGACCTTGATGTGCTTGCCGGACAGGCGCGGCTGCAGCAGCGCCGGTTTGCCCTTGAGCTCACGCAGCGCCACGCCGTCAGTGGTGCGCAGCGCGTAGGGCACCGGCAGATCAGCCTCGTGCAGGACGTCGAGCAGGTCGATGAAGAACGGCATTTCCTGCACCGGGCCGCGTTCGACCAGGGTCAGGACGAATTCACCCTGCTCCAGGCTGATAAAGAAATTGGTGTTTTCGCTGCCGGCGGCGATCCCCTGGAAATCAAGCAGACGGCCGAGCCCGTAAGGGGCGAGAAAGGTTTCCAGCTCGGGCCGAGCCAGGGGGGTGAACACAGACATGGTTAAAAACTGCTCAGTTCGGGCGCCGCGATCAAGCGGCGCCGATTAAAAGTCGGGAATCTTACTTCCAGGTAAAGATTTCCCACGACGGAATCAGCATATCCGGCTGGTCGGAACGGATGTAGTTCGCGTCCGAACCATCGGCGCGCACCAGGAAATACGGTTTACCGCCCTTCGGCGTGACCTTGATCGCATACACGAAGCCACTGCGGCTGTATTCCTGAATGACCTTGTCGCCTTCGGTGTGCGTGTTAATGGTAACTTCCGGCTCCTTTGACGGCGCATCATCCGCCGCGATCGCGGCCAGCGGTGAGACAGCAATCAAACTGACCAGCAGCAAGCGATTTAACGTACGCATGATAACCTTGTCCCTTTGTCGTCAACGGTCCCGCTATTCTAGCGCCGGGCCCGCCGAAAAGGTTGATTCTGCTCATGAGCCAAGCCCCCCTCGTCCTGGTGGACGGTTCGTCTTACCTGTACCGCGCGTTCCATGCACTGCCACCACTGACCACCTCCAAAGGCCTGCCGACCGGCGCGGTCAAAGGTGTACTGAACATGCTCAAGAGTCTGCGCAAGCAGTACCCGGACAGCCCGTTCGCCGTGGTCTTCGACGCCAAGGGCGGGACGTTTCGCGATGAGATGTACGCCGAATACAAGGCCAACCGCCCGAGCATGCCCGACGACATGCGCGTGCAGATCGAGCCGCTGCACCAGAGCGTGATCGCCCTCGGCTTCCCGCTGCTGTGCGTGGAAGGCGTCGAGGCTGACGACGTGATCGGCACCCTGGCCCGCAGCAGCGCGGCGGCGGATCGTCCGGTGATCATCTCCACCGGCGACAAGGACATGGCGCAACTGGTCGACGGTCACATTACCTTGGTCAACACCATGTCCGGTAGCTCGATGGACGTGGAGGGCGTGAAGGAGAAATTCGGCGTCGCTCCCGAGCAGATCATCGATTATCTGGCGCTGATGGGCGATTCTTCCGACAACATCCCGGGCGTACCGGGCATCGGCCCGAAGACCGCTTCCGGCCTGCTGGTCGGGGTCAACGGTGGCCTCACCGAGCTTTACGCGAATCTCGACATTGTGCCGACCCTGCCGATCCGTGGGGCCAAGACCCTGCCGGCCAAGCTCGAAGAGCACAAGGAGATGGCCTTCCTCTCCTACCAACTGGCGACCATCAAGGTCGATGTGCCGCTGGACATCGGCCTCGACGACCTGCAAATGGGCGCGGAAGACCCGGCCAAGCTCTACGAGCTCTACACCCTGCTGGAATTCAAGAGCTGGCTGAATGATCTGGATCGCGACGCCAAGCGCCAGGAACTGAACGCGGCCGCCGAGCCTGCGCCGGCTGGCGATCTGTTCAGCGCGCCGGCAATCGAAGCGCCAGCCGCCCCTGCCGAAGCCGCCTACGGAACCATTCTCGATCAGGCGCGTTTCGACGTCTGGCTGGAGAAACTGAACAACGCCAAGCTGTTCGCCTTCGACACCGAAACCACCGGCATCGACGCGCAACAGGCGCAACTGGTCGGCCTGTCGTTCGCGGTGCAGGCCAACGAAGCGGCGTACATTCCGCTGACCCACTCCTACATCGGCGTGCCGGAGCAGCTGGATCGCGACACTGTGCTGCGCGCGCTGAAGCCGATTCTGGAAGACCCGAACAAACTCAAGGTCGGTCAGCACGCCAAGTTCGACATGAACATCCTGGCCAACTGCGCCATCGGCGGCGATCAGAGCCAAGGCATCAACGTGCGCGGGATCGCCTTCGATACCATGCTTGAGTCCTACGTGCTCAACTCCACCGCGACCCGCCACGACATGGACAGCCTCGCGCAGAAGTACCTGGATCACACCACCGTGAGCTTCCAGGACATCGCCGGCAAAGGCGCCAAGCAGCTGACCTTCGACCAGATCGCCCTGGAACAGGCCGGCCCGTACGCCGCCGAAGACGCCGACATCACCTTGCGCCTGCACCAGACCCTGTTTGAAAAACTCAGCGCAATCCCGAGTCTGGCCAGTGTGCTGACCGACATCGAAATCCCGCTGGTGCCGGTGCTGGCGCGCATCGAGCGGCAGGGCGCGTTCGTCGATGCCGAACTGCTCGGCATCCAGAGCATCGAGCTGGGCAACAAGATGGTCGCGCTGGAGCGCGAAGCATTCGAGATCGCCGGGGAAGAATTCAACCTCGGCTCGCCGAAGCAGTTGGGCGTGATCCTCTACGAAAAGCTCGGCCTGCCGGTGCTGAAGAAAACCGCCAAGGGCCAGCCATCGACCGCTGAGGAAGTGCTGGCCAAGCTCGCCGAGGACGATCACCGTCTGCCGAAAGTGCTGATGGAACACCGTTCCATGAGCAAACTGAAAAGCACCTACACCGATCGCCTGCCGGAGCAGATCAACCCGCGCACCGGGCGTATCCACACCTCGTACCACCAGGCTGTGGCTTCTACCGGGCGCCTCTCCTCCAGCGATCCGAACCTGCAGAACATTCCGGTGCGTACCGCTGAAGGCCGGCGTATCCGTCAGGCATTCGTTGCGCCAAAGGGCTACAAACTGCTGGCGGCGGACTATTCGCAGATCGAACTGCGGATCATGGCCCACCTGTCCAAAGACGAAGGCCTGATGAACGCCTTCCGCAACAACCTGGACGTGCACACCGCGACCGCCGCTGAAGTGTTCAAGGTTGAGCTGAACGAAGTGACCTCCGACCAGCGCCGTGGCGCCAAGGCGATCAACTTCGGCCTGATCTACGGCATGGGCGCGCAGAAGCTCGGCAAGGACATCGGCGTCGACACCAAGACCGCCAAGGCCTACATCGACACCTACTTCGCCCGCTACCCGGGTGTGCGCGAATACATGGAGCGCACCCGCAAGCAGGCCGCTGATCAGGGCTATGTCGAGACCTTCTTCGGTCGTCGCCTGTACCTGCCGGAGATCAACTCGAACAAGCCACAGGAACGCGCTGCCGCCGAGCGCACGGCGATCAACGCGCCGATGCAGGGCACCGCCGCCGACATCATCAAGAAAGCCATGGTGGCGGTGGATAACTGGCTGACGGCTTCGGGGCTGGACGCCAAAGTCATCCTGCAGGTGCACGATGAACTGGTGCTGGAGGTTCGCGAGGATCTGGTCGATCAGGTCAGCCAGGAAATCCGCCTGCACATGAGCGAAGCGGCGAAGCTGGACGTGCCGTTGCTGGTGGAAGTCGGCGTCGGCAACAACTGGGATGAAGCGCACTAAGGCATCTGGCCCGGGGGGGGGGGGGGGGGGGCCCCCCCCCCCCCCCCCC